>NZ_JAGYFX010000035.1:0-58037 GCF_019946615.1 Pseudomonas sp. BF-R-01 | reverse complement strand
ACGTTGATCTTGAGGCCGCCATCGCCAGCAAGCCGGCTCCTACAAAGGTCTGCGTGCGCTTCAGGAATTGGGCACAATCGAGCCATTCGAATAAGAGTCACGCCCATGCTGATCGATGAAGAGTTGACCCTGAAAAAACTCGAGGTGTTCCTCGCCTTCATGCGTACCGGCAATCTGGCTCGCGCCGCTGCCGAATTGCAGACCAGCAACGTCAGCGTGCACCGGGCGATCCACTCCCTGGAAAGTGCCCTGCGCTGCCCGCTGTTCAAGCACGAAGGCCGTAACCTGACGCCGCTGGAAAGCGCCTATGTACTGGAAGAACGGGCGCAAAAGCTGATTCAGGACGTGGTCGAAACCGTGCGCCTGACCCGCGAAGCCGCCGGCTTCTCGGCTGAGCGCTTCAAGCTGGGTTCGTTGTATTCGTTGACGGTGAAGACCGTTCCGCAACTGATCATGGGCCTGAAAATCCGCCGCAGCGAACTCAATATCGACCTGATCCTCGGCTCGAATTTCGACCTGTTGTACAAGCTCAAGAACATGGAAGTCGACGCGATCCTGGTGTCTTTGGACGAGAGCGTGAACGACCCGGATTGCGAGCAGATCCCGCTGTTTTCCGATGACATTTTCCTGGCCACCCCGGCGGACTCGAAGTTTGCCCAACGCACGGAAGTCGATCTGGCCGAAGTCCGCGACGAGACGTTCATTACCCTGACCCAAGGCTTCGCCACGCACCAGGATGGCAATCGGGTGTTCAAACAGGCGGGCTTCGAACCGAAGGTGGCGATGCAGGTCAACGACATCTTCACCCTGCTGAGCATGGTCAGTTCCGGGGTGGGTTATGCGTTGCTGCCAGGAAGGATTGCAGCGGTGTATGAGAACCGGGTGAAACTGATTCCGTTGCAGGAAAAGTATCGGTTGCAGCAGCACATCGGCGTGGTGTTTTTGAAGGCCAAGGAGCGCGATCCGAATTTGCTGGCGCTGCTGGCGGAGTGTCGGATGTATGCCAATCGCCAGGCTTAAGACCACGTCGCACCCTTCGCGGGCAAGCCTCGCTCCTACAGGGATATGCAGTCTCTGTAGGAGCGAGGCTTGCCCGCGAAGACGTCAGAACAATCAGCGATAAATCATCGGACTAACCAACAATCCCGCGAACAATGAAATACAGCAGCGATGGCCCAAGCAGGCACCCAAGCCCGGTGTGGAACGTCGCCGTCAACGCCCCATAAGGCACCAACCGCCGATCCGTCGCCGCCAACCCGGCGGTCACACCGCTGACCGTGCCGGCCAACCCGCCAAACACCATCGCCGAGCGCGGGTTATCCAACCCCATCCAGCGCGCTGCCATCGGCGTGCCGACCATCACCAGAATCGCCTTGATCAACCCGGTGGCAATCGACAATGCGACCACATCGGAGCTCGCGCCAATCGCCGCGCCAGTCACCGGCCCGACGATGTAAGTCACCGCGCCCGCACCGATGGTGGTCATGCTTATTGCATCGCGATAACCGAACACCCAGGCAATGCTCGCCCCGACAATGAACGGCAACACCGTGCCCAGCAACAGCGCAATCACGCCGATCATCCCGGCCTTTTTCGCTTCGGTGGCCTGCACTTCGAACGCCGTGGCGACGATGGCAAAGTCACGCAGCATCGCGCCGCCCATCAAACCGATACCCGAGAACAGTGTCAGGTCCGCCAGGCCTTTTTGCCCGCCGGTCATGGTGCCGCCGACCCACGCCAGGACCAGGCCGATGACAATGGCAATCGCCGAGCCATGAATCCGCCCGAACGTCAGGCGTTTGGACAACACCACCGACACCCACATGATCACACCAACGAACGCGAACGCCGTGACCAGACCGTTAGTTGCCAAGCCTTTCTCGATGACTTCCAACATATCAGCGGCCTCCTACTGGCGTGCCGAGGGGCGTGAGTTCCGCAGGCTCATCAGGCAACGGTTCGCCTTTGTGGGTCCGGCTGATCAGGGCAATGGTGCAACCGCAGAGCACCACCGAACCGATGGCCGCGAGCACCGCGACCGGGCCGCCGTGCAACGCGGTCACGACGTTCTGTTGCGCCGCCATCGCCACCACCACCGGAATGTACATGGCGCCCCAGAAGCCGACGCCCATCTCGCAATCCTTGGTCATGCCGCCGCGCTTTTGCATCCACAACCGCGCGCAGATCAACAGGATCATCGCGATCCCGACCCCGCCCACATTGGATTTGACGCCCAGCATTACGCCCAGCGCATCGCCCAGAATCACCCCTGCCAGCGTACAGATCGCCAACAGCGCCACACCGTAAATAATCATTGTTGTAGTCCTCAAAGTGCATCGTCGAATGTTGTTTTTGTTGTTCGAAGGCCTGAGTTGGAGGTCTAGAGTTGGCGGCTTCCCTCCTCACGCAACAGCGCCTGCAAGGTGTCGAGCCGCGCCCCGTCGAAGGCAATCACGGTGCCCTGCTCGAACACCCGCCGCGCCAGCACGGTCAGCACCGCACCGGGCGGCAGTTCGATCTGTAGCCGTACGCCGCGCTCGTAGGCGCTTTGTACCGTGCCGCGCCAATCGACGATGCGGCACATGTTGTAAGCCAGGTCTTCGCGCAGGGCTTCGATGTTGATGATTGGCCGGGCGCGACTGCCGCTCAGGTAACCCACCGACGGGCTTTTCAACTGCACGCGGGTGAAAGCTTCGGCCAGTATTTTCGCCGGCGCATCCAGCAGCGGGCAGTGCGACGGCACGCTGACGGCAAGTCGCTTGGCCAGGCCTGCGCCGCGCCCTTTCGCCAACTCGGCGACGGCCTTCATCGCACCGTCGCTGCCGGCAATCACCACCTGGTTATCGGCGTTGATGTTGGCCAGGTAAACCGGCGTATCGACGCTGTGAACCTGCGCCAGCAAACCTTCCACTGTGGATAAATCGAGACCGATGATCGCGGTCATGCCGTAGCCGTGTGGATAAGCCTGCTGCATCAATTCACCGCGCAAGCTGACCAGATGCAGCGCATCGCTGAAGCTCAAGGCACCCGAAACCACGGCTGCCGGATAAGCACCAATGGACAAGCCCGCCACGTAATCCGGCGTCATCGATAACTGACGCGAAGCCGCGACACCGGCAATCAACAGGCACAGCTGAACCGCCCGCGTCGACTTCAATGCTTCAGCGCAATCCAGCAGCAAAGCATCTTCGCCAAGCACTTCGCTCGCCTCGATCACCGTCTCGCGAGGCAAACGATGGAGCATGCCCGGCTGCTGCGCGCCCTGGCCGGGGAACACCAGCAAACTGCTCACGCTGCTTGCTCCAGCGGGTTCCACGGATCAATCACAAGGCAGGCTCCGCTGGCGTTTTTCAGCAACACCCGACGCGTAGGACCGGCCCATTCACGCAGGGCGACGGCACCAAATGGCGTCTGCAATTGCATGTCCACCTGGCACTTGGCGCGGTCCAGAATTTTCAGCAGTTCCTGCGCCTTCAACCGTTCCAGAACCTGCGGCGTACGCAGGATCAGATCCAGATCGCTGCCCTCATGCAAGGCAACAACGCCACTGGCCAATTCAAATCCGGCACTGCCGCTGACGCCCCACACCCAACCGCAGCCATCGAGCAACGGCCGCAATTGGTTGAGGGCCTGCACGGCGGGCAAATCCCGATCGATCGAGACATGACACAGCGCTTCCGGTGTGACCCGACGCTGAACCGCATCGACCGCCATCACCGTCGCATACCGCTGCTCACGCAACCGTCCACGCACCCCGACCGCGATGAAACCCGGCGTACTCAACGCACGCCGAACCACCACCGGCTGACCCGCGCTGATCGACTCGATCACCCACGCAGGCGCCTGCGCAGGCAACTGCTCCGGGGTCATCCCCCACAGCAGGTCGTGAGCGAGAAACGTGCTCACCACTGCGCTCTCAGCAGTTGGCGAACCGTGCTCGACGCGGCGCGGTTGCTCGCGCCCAAGCGGCTGCTCAAATCGCGACCGCTTGCGGCAACATCGCCAATCGCCAGATTCAGGCATCCCGTCACTCGCGCCAGATCCGCTGATGTCGGCTGCTCAATCTGGTCCACCGACAAGGTTTCCCACAGCAAACCGAGACTGGCGTAGCTGTCGATGTCATACGCCATCGGCGGCACGCTGGCGGCCAGTGCTTCCAACTCTTCGACACTGCGCAAGGTCACCCGCGCCGCTGACGCCTTGCCCATCGCATGCACCATCACGCCCGGATCACGCAGGGCGATCAGCCGGTTAGCCTGGTAGCCATGAGCCAAAAACGCTCCGGACATCGCCTTGCCCACCAGCAAACCAATCACGGCGTGGCCAGCCAACCGGGCGCGGGCATAACTGTCCGCCGCGCCCGCCAAGGCCTGATGAATGCCCAGCGCTTCTTCGCGCCGACCGTAAGCCTGACTCGGCACATCGATGATCGCGATCACGGCGCGCTTATGCGATTTATCAGCGTCAGCCACGATGATTTCATCCACAGCCTTGGCCAAGCCCCAACCTTCCAGCAAACCCACTTCACCGTTGCGAGCGCGGACGAAGCGGTTGTCGGGATCTGCCACCACCGCGACAAACCGGACCGGTTGTTCACCCACCACACCATCAGCGGCTTTCAGTGATGCAGGCAAACCCTCCACCGGTTTCGCGCCTGCACTCAAGGCGTTGAACCAGTTCAAACCTCGCAGGGAATACGAACTCATGAGCGCTCTCCTTGATACAGATCGCGAACCGTCGCGGCATCGATTTGCGGTTCGGCGTCCAGGCGGGCCAACCGTTGCAGGAACAGATCGGCCTGACGACTGCGTTGTTGTTCCGGCAAGCCTTGTTGCAGCAATTCACTGACCTGCTGCCGGACCTGCGCCACGTCATCAGCGACAAAGCGATCCACCAGACCGCTGGCAAAGCGTTGCTCGCCACCGGTCAGGCTCCAGATGAACGGACGGTCGCGGGAGTCGTATTCCTCAAGCCCGGCTTCCTGTTCGATCACCTGTGGGCCGTTCAGGCCAAGACGCGCTTCCTGAGTCACCAACAAATAGCTGCACAACCCGGCGGCAATCGACATCCCGCCAAAGCAGCCGACGCTGCCCGCCACCACGCCGATCACCGGTTGGTACTGACGCAGATCGACAATCGCCGCATGAATGTCGGCAATCGCCGCCAACCCGAGGTTGGCTTCCTGCAAGCGCACGCCGCCGGTTTCCAGCAGCAACACGGCGCGGGTTGGAATGCCGTTACGGTTGTCTTCAGCGGCGAGTTCCAGTGCACCGGCAATCTTCGCCCCGCCGACTTCGCCGAGGCTGCCGCCCTGGAAAGCGCCTTCGATGGCAGCGATCACCACCGGCAAACCGCCGAGGCTGCCTTTGGCAATCACCACGCCGTCATCGGCTTGCGGCACCACGCCCTGGCGCGACAGCCACGGCGACATGACGCGTTGGAACGGGTCGAGCAATTCGCGGAAGGTGCCGGCGTCGAGCAAGGCTTTCGCCCGTTGCCGCGCGCCGAGTTCGATGAAGCTGCGTCTTTGTAGGTATGGCTGGGGGAGCGCTGCACTGTCAGTCATGGCCGATCTCCTCAAAGCCTTGTTCCAGACGCAAGCGCACCACACCGGGGGTCGCGCCGAAATCGTGGATATCGATGGCCATTGCCGGTGGTGTCTGGCCGTCGAACATCCGTGCGAACAGATGCTGCCAGCGTTGTTCGGCGCCATTGACCGAGGTCTGCACCTTGATGGTCAGCTTGCCGGCCTGACCCGGTTCGATCAGCACTTCCAGATCGCCCGAGCCGACACAACCCACCAGCGTACGACCGCGTGGCGGCTGCCCGGCGGGGAATTCAAAGGATAAGGTTTCCATCAAAACGCTCCCTGGTTGATGCCGTCAGCCGACGCAATGCGGTCGATGAACAGGCAGGCTGCGAGCAAGTCCGCAGCGCCGCCGGGCGAGGCATTCAACGCGATTAATTGTTCGTCCAGTTCATGCAAGCGACGGCGACCGGCGAGGCTGGCGCTGCCACCCGCGTCGAGCACCGCCTGGGCGCCGAGTTGCATGGTGTGCAGGCCTTGTTCGCCGGCGCGGTAGAGCACGCAGGTGTCACTCAGTTGAGTCATGATCGCCAGCAGCGCATCGAGCCGGGCGTTCTGTTCGCCATGGCCGGCGGCGCGGCTGCGCTTGAGTTGCGGCAGTGCGCGTTGCAGCACCGAAGGAAAGCCAAGCTGCGCCTCTTCACGGGCACCGCGCGCGCCGTAACGTTGGGCGACTTGCGCACCGTGGCTCAAAGGACGCGGGGCGAAACGGTCGTCGAGTATCGCCAGTCGGGCGGCGCGCAACGTCACCGTGCTTGCGTGGGTATTCGAGCAGTCCAGCGCGGCGGCAGTGACCAGCAGGCCCAACGCCCAGATCGCGCCCCGATGTGTATTCACACCGTTAGTGGTGCCGAGCATGGTTTGCTCGCCTTCCCGGCCAATCCGCCCAATCGCTTCGCGCAGCGGTACACCGACTTCGCCAAACGCGATGGCCGATTCCGCCATTTCCTTGAATGCTGGCCACAGCGACAACGCCGAAGCGTGCATCAGCCCGAGGTGCAAATCGGTGTGTGCGCCATTGCCGCGACGATCCACCAGCGCCGGTTTCGGTGACAGGTCCGCTTCGTCGATCAGCGCGTCCACTGCCAGGTCCGCCAGCCGTTCGGCCAGCGACAGAGGTTTGGGTTGCAGGTTGAATGCGTGCATTACCAGCTCCTGAACTTGGCGGGCGGGTTGTAGAGGCCACCGGACCACTCGACCAGATCGGCCACGCTTTTGGCGGCGAGCAATTCGCGGGTGGCGTCGGTGCGACGGATGCCGAGGTCTTCAGGCAAGGCGATCAAGCCTTCGCGACGCATCCGGGCGGTGTCTTTCGGGTTGTGACGCAGGCCGATGGCAGTCACGCCAGCGACGGCGGCGATCATTGCCTGACGCTCTTCCAGCGAGCGCGCCTTGTACAAATAAGCGATGCCTTCTTCGGTCAGCAGGTGGGTGACGTCGTCGCCGTAAATCATGATCGGCGCCAGCGGCATGCCGCTTTTCTTCGCTACTTCAATCGCGTCGAGGGTTTCGACGAAGGTCGGTTTGCCGCCCTCCTGGAACGTCTCGACCATTTGCACCACGAGTTTTTTGCCGCGTTCGAGCAACGGTTCCGGCGCATCGCCGTGGCGCATGTCGAGCCAGGCCGGCGTGCCGTGACGCCGCCCACGCGGGTCGTGCCCCATGTTCGGTGCCCCGCCGAAACCGGCCAGGCGCCCGCGAGTCACGGTGGAAGAATGGCCGTCGCCATCGACTTGCAGGGTCGCGCCGATGAACAGGTCCACCGCGTATTGCCCCGCCAGTTGGCTGAACATCCGGTTGGAACGCAGCGACCCGTCGCGCCCGGTGAAGAACACGTCCGGCCGCGCAGCAATGTAGTTTTCCATGCCCAGTTCGGTGCCGAAGCAATGCACGCTTTCGACCCAGCCGCTTTCGATGGCCGGGATCAAGGTCGGGTGTGGATTGAGCGTCCAGTTGCGGCAGATCTTGCCTTTGAGGCCGAGGGATTCGCCGTAGGTCGGCAGGATCAGTTCGATGGCGGCGGTGTTGAAACCGATGCCGTGGTTCAGCGACTGCACGTTGTGTTTTTCGTAGATTCCGCGGATCGCCATCATCGCCATCAGCACGTGCACAGGCTTGATGTGCCGTGGGTCGCGGGTGAACAGCGGCTCGATGTAGAACGGCTTGTCGGCCACCACCACGAAATCGACCCAGGACGCGGGGATGTCGACGCGAGGCAGGTCAGTGACGTCGTCTACAAGCTGGTTCACCTGAACGATGACGATGCCGTCGCTGAAGGCCGCTGGTTCGATCAATGCAGGCGTGTCTTCGGTGCTGGGGCCGGTGTAGATGTTGCCGGCGCGGTCGGCCATGAAACCGGCCGAGAGCACGACGTTGGGAATCAGGTCGACCACCAATCGTGCGTAGAGCTCGATGTAGGTGTGGATCGCACCGATTTCCAGAAGGCCGTCTTCCAGCAATTGGCTGATGCGCAGGCTCTGGGTGCCGGCGAAAGAGAAATCGAGCTTGCGGGCGATGCCGCGTTCGAACAGGTCCAGATGCTCGGAGCGCCCGACGCTGGGCATGATCATGTGCAGGTCGTGGAGCCTGGCAGGATCGGCCTTGGCCAGGGAGCGCGAAAGGAAATCCGCCTGCTTCTGGTTGTTGCCCTCCAGCACCACGCGGTCGCCGGGCAGGATAAGTGCCTCCAGCGCGGCCACGATGTTGTCGGTGGGCAGCACCACACCGTCAGCCAGGCCCTTGACCAACGCCAGACGCCGCTGCTTTTCGCTGCGCCGCCGCGTCCATCGCGAGTCGGGGGATATTGTTGTTGTCATGACCACTCCACGGGTTCGCTGTCGTGGGAGTCACCTTAGGAGGGTTGGGTGGGGGGCATCAATCAAGCAGAGAGACGGATCGTTACGGTTAGGGTAATGGTTGGCAGGACGGACGCCTTCGCGGGCAAGCCTCGCTCCTACAGGGGTTTTGTGTGCGCCCCGATCCATTGTAGGAGCGAGGCTTGCCCGCGAAGGGGCCAGTCAGACCAGCCCGGCACTCACAAGCAACTCCTCCAGCGCCAGCAAGTCAGGCACCTTGGCCACTTGATCGCCCACCTGCACCGCCGCCTGTTCCAGCGCACATAACGGCACATCGACATAGCTGAGCTGGCTGTCGAGCTTGTAGGAACGAGGAATCCCCTGCACCAGCAACGCGATGAATTTCAGCTCCGGTCGCCCGCCGAGGGCATTGAGAATCACAATCCGCGCCCGCTCACCAATGACGATTTTATCGCCGCACGCCGACTCAAAACTGAGCAACGGAATCTGCCGCTCCCGCCAGCTCACCCGCCCCAGGTACCACGGCGGCGTATCGAGATCGAAGGCTCCCGGCTGATAGTCGATCAACTCCGCCACCGCGACGTTGGGCAAAATCAGGTTGCGGTCAGCCAGGGGCAACAGCAGCCCGGTGAGGTTGCTGGTGCGATGTTCAAGCATGGGTTTTGCTCCACAGGGCGATGCTTTCGAGCAGCACCGATTCCTGATACGGCTTGCCGAGGTAGTCGTTGACGCCGATGGCCATGGCGCGGTCGCGGTGTTTCTGGCCGGTGCGCGAGGTGATCATAATGATCGGCAGGTGTTGCAGTCGCTCGTCGGCGCGCACCTGGGTGGCGACTTCGAAACCGTCCATGCGCGGCATTTCGATGTCCAGCAGCATCAGGTCCGGCATGTGATCTTCGAGCAGCAGCATGGCATCGACGCCGTCCTTGGCCGTCAGCACGTTCATGCCGTGGCGTTCGAGTAAACGACTGGTGACCTTGCGCACGGTGACCGAGTCGTCGACCACCATGACCAGCAAGGGCTTGTGCGGCTCGGGTTCAGGGTCTTGAAGCAGCCGTCGTTGCGGCACCTGCGCCTGCATCGCACGGATCGGCGCCAGCAGATCGAGAATCAGCACCACGCGGCCATCGCCCAGAATCGTCGCCCCGGACAAGCCCTGCACCGCCGCAAATTGCGGGCCGAGGCTTTTCACCACAATCTCGCGGGTGCCGGCCATGGCATCGACCTGCACCGCGATGTGGCGCTCGTTGCATTGCACCAGCAATACCGGCAACGGCAGGCTCTGGCCCAACAGTTTCGGGCGTGTACTGGTTTTCAGCAGTTCACCTAAGTAGCACAGTTCATAGTGCTGCCCGGCGTATTTGTAGGTCGGCGGATCGAGCCGGTAATGCCCTTCGAGTTCATTGGGTAGCACGCGCACGATGCCGTCGATGGTGTTCAGCGGGATCGCATATTGATCCTCACCGCACTGCACCATCAGCGCCCGGTTGACCGACACGGTGAACGGCAGGCGAATGCGAAAATGCACGCCCTGCCCCGCCACAGAGTCGATGCTCATCGTGCCGCCGAGTTGCCGGACTTCTTCATGAACCACGTCCATGCCCACGCCACGCCCGGAAATCTGGGTGATTTTCTCGGCCGTGGAGAACCCCGGTTGCAGGATGAACTGCAGCACGTCGCGGTCGCTGATGTCGCTATCAGCGGCGAGCAGCCCGCGCTTGATTGCCTTGCGCCGCACCGCGTCCAGCGGCACGCCGGCGCCGTCGTCGCGGATGTCGAAAATGATGTCGCCGCCCTCGCGGGACAGGTCGAGGGTGATCCGCCCTTGCGCCGGTTTTCCGGCCGCGATGCGCACGTCTGCGGATTCGAGACCATGGTCCACCGCGTTGCGCAGCATGTGTTCCAGCGGTGCGGCCATGCGTTCGAGGACGTTGCGGTCCATCTCGCCTTCGGCGTTGCCGACCACGAATTCCACCTCCTTGCCCAGCTCGCTGGAGACCTGGCGGACGATGCGCTTCAAGCGCGGCAACATCCGCTCGAACGGCACCATGCGCGAGCGCATCAGGCCTTCCTGCAATTCGGTGTTGATGCGGCCTTGCTGTTGCAGCAGGTTCTCCGCGTCCTGGTTGCGCCGGTCGAGGGTTTCCTTGAGGTCGAGCAGGTCAGAGGCGGATTCGAACAGCGCCCGCGACAGCTGCTGCAACTGCGAGTGACGGTCCATTTCCAGCGGATCGAATTCTTCGTAGCCCGAGCGTTCAGCGTCGACTTGCTGGCGGCTGAGAATCCTGCCCTGGGTTTCGGTATCGAGCCGGCGCAATTGGTCGCGCATGCGCTCGATGGTGGTTTCCATTTCGTTCAGCGCCACGCGAGCATCGTTGACCTGCTGTTCGATGCGGCCACGGAAGATCGAAGTTTCCCCGGCCAGGTTAACCAGATCGTCGAGCAGTTCCGCCGAGACCTTGACCATGTCGGCACCGGTATCGGCTTGTGGCGCAAGCGGCTCGACCTTGGGTGCAACCGGTGTGGCAACGGGTGTTTCCAGCACTTCCGGATGGCTGAAATTCCTGATCGCATCGATCAGCCGATCCGCTGGTGGCAACGGTTGACCGGCGCGGGTCGCGTCGAGCATCTGCGCCAGTCGGTCATGGCTGCTTTGCAGCAGGCCGAACAGCGCGGCGGTCGGTTTCAACACACCGGCGGACAAGCCTTCGTAGAGAAATTCCAGCTCATGGGCGAGGTCGCCGATCGGGCCGATTTCCACCATCCGCGCACCGCCCTTGAGGGTGTGCAGATCGCGCAGCAGCGTTTCCATTTCCTGACGATTGGCAGGTTCGGCCTGCCAGCGAACCAGCGCCGCGCCGGAGTTTTCGATGATGTCGAAACCTTCCTCAAGGAAGATTTCCAGCAACTCCGGATCATGCCCCGGCGAGTCCTCGGCCCGCACAGGCTCGGCGACGTCTGGCGCACTGGCGTTACCTTGGCGGAACTGGCGAATGGCTTCGATCAGCTCACCCGGATCACCCAGTGGCTTGTGGTGCTGCAATTGCTCAAGCAGTTGCGCCAGTCGGTCATGGCTCTGTTGCAACAGCTGCGCCAGGGTTTCGTTGTGGCAGTAACGGCGATCGACAAGCCCTTCGTAAAGGCTTTCCAGCTCATGGGCGAGGCCTGCGACCGGCTCGACTTCGGCCATCCGCGCACCGCCCTTGAGCGTGTGCAGATCCCGCTGCAACGACAACAACGGCGCGGCGTTGTCCGGGTCTTTCAGCCAGCGCTGCAAGGCCTGACCGGCGCTTTCGAGGATGTCCACCGCTTCTTCGAGGAAGATCGAAACGATCTCGTCGTCCAGATCAACAACGCTGTCCACTGTAGGAGCCGGCTTGCCGGCGATGGTCGTTAACGATGACGCGTTTTCACTGGATGAATGCGGCGCCTGTGAGTCCATCGCCGGCAAGCCGGCTCCTATAGGGGTTTGTGCCAGTTCGGCGGTGGCGCTGCTTAGTTCGCGAATGCTCAGGGTGCGGCTGCCGTCGCTGCGGATCAGGCCCATGGCCGATGGGTCGAGGCTCTCATCGAGCAAGCCGCGCAAGGCCCGGATTCGCTCCGGTTGCGGGCTGACTTCCTGACCGGCCGCGAGTTCGTCGAGCATGTTGATCAGCGCTTCGTGGGCACTTTGCGCCTCATGGAAAAACGCCTCGCTGACCGCCAGGCTGCTTTCTTCCACGGCGCCGTAGAGATCGAGCAAAGCTTCACAGAGCTCATCCACCGGATGCAGATCGGCCAGGTGCGCGCCTTCGCCGAGGGTGGTCAATTCATCCAACAGCGCGCTGAGTTCCTGACGTTCACCGGGGTGCTGCTGCCAGCGCTGCAACAGGCTTTCGGCGTCCAGCAGGATGTCCATGCCCTGGGCCAGGAAATTGTTGATCAACTGTGGATCGCGCTTGGTTCTGAGCGCCATGCTCGGCGTGCTCAACAGGGCTTCCAGGCGTTCGGCCAGCAGCGCCTGGGTTCTTTCGATCAACGAACGGGCCCCGGGAATCTCGGCCAACGGATCGACCTTGAGCTGTCGCAGCCCGACGCGGAACACGCCTTCGGCTTCCAGCAGCAGTTCGACTTCGTCGAGGTCCAGCGCGATCAGGTGCGCCTTGTATTCACGAGCCAGTTTGTCCAGCGGCGTCGCCAGCTCGGCAATCGGCAACACGCCGGCCATCGAGGCGCTGCCTTTGAGCGTGTGCAAGGCACGTTGCAGTTCGTCGCTGGCCTGCAACGGCACATGTTCGGCGGCCTGATCGAGGAAGCGGTTGAGGCTGGCCAGATGGGTTTCGGCTTCGTTGCGGAAGATCTCCAGCAGCAACGGATCGAGGGCGGCGACATCCTGCACGTCCTCATCGGCCAACGGCTTGTCACCCTTGGCGAGTGCGTGTGCGCGGGCGGCCAATTGGTCGACGTCGTTGCGCTGACGCTGAGCATTGCCGGCAAATTCAGCCACCAGCTCCGGCAGCAGGTTCAATACATCGCCGAGCAATTGCTGCACCGCCGGCCCCGGTTCAACGCTGCGTTCCAGCACGCGGTTGAGCAGGTTTTCCACGGCCCACGCCAGTTCACCCAGCACCAGCGCGCGCACCATCCGGCCACTGCCTTTGAGGGTGTGGAAAGCTCGGCGCAGTTCGCCCAGGGTCGATTCGCTCTCGGGGTTGGCCGCCCAGCGCGGCAAGTATTCCCGGAGGATTTCCAGGACCTCGTCAGTTTCTTCGAGGAAGACTTCGCGCAGTTCATCGTCCACCGGTTCTTCACCCGGAGGCGGTGGCAACAGGCTGCCCGGCGTATTCAGGGCGGGTGGATTGACCGCCGACACCGGGTTGGCGAGGACATCGGCCAGGGTCTGGACGACGTCGGGATCGTCCAGTTCCTGCTGGTCCTGCATCACCTGCGCCTCACTCGGGCTGAGCACTTCATCCAGCACAGGGACATTGTGTTCGCTGGGGAAAAAGCCGAGCGCTGCCAGGCTCTTCTCCGCAACGTCGAGCAATTGTTCACCGGACGCTTCAGCGTCGTCGCTCAGACGTTCAAGGTAATACTCGATGCTGGTGATGACGTCGGCCAGGCTGTCCAGCGCCTGCCAGCCAGGCTGGTCCGGGTCGAGCAGCAGATGCTCGCGGATAAAGTGGTTGCAGGCGTCGATCAGGCTCGCCGCACGGCTCAGCGGGATCATCGCCAGCGCGCCACGCACCTGGGTGAGCAAGGCCGGCAACGGTTGCAAATGCTGGCGGTCCCAGTCGGCGTCGATGTAGTCGACGATCATGTCCTTGGCCTGTTGCAGGCAGATGCGTGCTTCCTTGATCACGATCTGGTGGATCTGCGTCAGGTCGGTGGTCGGCAGGCGGCTGTCTTCCTGGCTCTCCGGTTCGACCGTGCCGACCATCCCGGCGAGCGTCGCCTCGACGTAAAGCAAGGCGCCGGCGACATCCATCAGGATCGCGTCGTTGGGTTCGCGTTGCCCCTGAGCGAGGCTCAACACCACCGCAAGCTGATCGATGATGACCTTGCGCGGCTGGCCGAAACCGAGCACCGCCAGTGTGTCGGCGATTTGCCGCAAGGGTGCCAGCAAGCTATCGAGGTCTGAGGCATGCTGGCGGTCGCTGCGCACGAACAGGTCGAGGCGTTCCTTGACCCGCACCAGTTCTTCGCACAGCGCGGCCAGCACCGAGCGCATGGCATCACGGTCCGGGCCGGCCAGCCGCGCCCGTTCTTCGTCGACCATCGCGCTGTCAGGCAGCGCATCGTCCAGTCCATAGCGATCTTTCATGGTCAGCATCTGCCCGGTGGGGTGTTCGGCTTTGGCGATGTAAAACAGCAAACTCTTGAGCAACTCCGGCGGTGCCGGCTGATTGATCGCGCACATGCCCTGCTCAAGCAGGCGCTTGAGTTCTTTGTCGGCGTCCTTGAACAGGCTGCGCAGGGCCGGACTGTTGGCAATCGAGCCGCCGCGCATGCCTTCGACCAGCGCCGAGGCAACGTGCCACAACGGGCTCAGCGGCGCATTCCCGCACAGCCCTTCGAGGCGTGAAAATACGGTGCTCAGGTAACCGAGATGGGTGTCGTCATCCTGTTCGCGCAGCAACCCGACCAGGGCCATCTGCAACATCTGGCGCAATTTGCGCAGCACGTTCGGCAGGTCCGCCGGCTCCAGCAACGCCAGCGCCTCGTCATCCAGTGGCGGCAAGTCCGGTAATTGCGGGGTGAACAGGCTGGTTTCCGATAACAGGCTTTCGCCACGGGCACTGCGCAGGTCGTTGATCAACGGCAACACCACCAGCGGCAGGTCGCGGCGCGCGCCTTGTACGCGGTCGAGATAGATCGGCAGCTGACCGATCGCTTGCAGCAACAAGTGGATCGCCTCGTCGCGATGAATGACGCGGTTCTGCTGCAAGGCGGCGGTCAGTTGTTCCATTTCTTCGGCGAGCAGGGCCGCGCCGTAGAACTCGACCATCTGCAAACTGCCGTGAACCTGATGGATGCACGCCAGGCATTCACTGAGGGCGTGCGTCGCCTGAGGGTCATCAAGCAACGTTTCAATCGCCTGGTGAGCCACTTTCAGTGTTTCGGCAATCTCGCCTTTGACCCATTCGAGGGCCACATAGTCGTGCCGATCACCCATAACCACTCCGTTCATCGTTCGAACGCCCTCGGGCGCCTCACACTTTATCCACAGTCTGCGCCTTGGCGGCCGGCAAGGTGAAACCGGACACCGAACGTCGCAGCTGGCTGGCCATTTTCGCCAGGTTGCCGATGCTCTCGGCCGTAGCGGTGGAACCGGACGAGGTCTGCGTGGTGATCTGCTGGATCACGTTCATCGTCAGGGAAATCTGCCCGGCCGAAGACGTCTGCTGTTGTGCCGCGTTGGAAATACTCTGGATCAACGCCGCGAGGGTTTTCGACACGCCTTCGATTTCTTCCAGAGCCACACCGGCATCCTGCGCCAGACGCGCGCCACGCACCACTTCGGTGGTGGTCTGCTCCATGGAAATCACCGCTTCGTTGGTGTCGGCCTGGATCGCCCGCACCAGGGTTTCGATCTGCCGCGTCGCGGCGGACGAGCGCTCGGCCAACCGTTGCACCTCGTCGGCCACCACCGCAAAACCGCGCCCGGCATCACCGGCCATGGAAGC
Organism: Pseudomonas sp. BF-R-01; assembly: GCF_019946615.1. Classification (NCBI taxonomy): domain Bacteria; kingdom Pseudomonadati; phylum Pseudomonadota; class Gammaproteobacteria; order Pseudomonadales; family Pseudomonadaceae; genus Pseudomonas; species Pseudomonas sp. BF-R-01. The sequence goes on along the minus strand of NZ_JAGYFX010000035.1, from coordinate 42,468 downwards.
CTGGATCGCAGCGTTGAGTGCAAGAATGTTGGTTTGGTCGGCAATGTCATCGATCAGGCTGACAATGTCGCCGATCTCTTGCGAAGACTCACCCAAGCGCTTGATGCGCTTGGCGGTGTCCTGAATCTGCTCGCGAATGTTGTCCATGCCGTGGATGGTGTTGTGCACCACCTCGTTGCCCTTGTTGGCGATTTCCACCGAGCGCTCGGCCACCGCCGAGGATTCGGCAGCGTTGGCCGACACCTGATCGATGGACTGCGCCATGTCGTTGATCGCGGTGGAGGCTTCGCTGATTTGTTGCGCCTGATGCTCCGAGGCCTGCGCCAGGTGCATGGCGGTGGCCTGGGTTTCCTGCACAGCGGCGGCGACCTGGCCGGCGGTGAGGTTGATCGTCGCCACCAGATCGCGCAGCTGGTCCACGGAATAGTTGATCGAATCGGCGATGGTCCCGGTGAAGTCTTCGGTCACCGAAGCGGTCACGGTCAGGTCGCCGTCGGCCAGGTCTTCGATCTCGTCGAGCAGGCGCATGATCGCGTTCTGGTTGCGCTCGTTCTTCTCGGCGGTTTCGCGCAACTGACGATTGGTTTCGCGCACCATCACCATCCCGATAAGGATGATCGACATCAGCGCCGCCAGACCCAGCACGTAGCCGCCAATGGTGTCTGTATTGCGCCCGCTGGCGAGGTTTTCGAACCCGGAGGCCAGGTGCGAGGCTTCGTCGAGCAGGGTTTGCGACAGGCTGAATATGTTGGTCGCCGATTCGCGGACCTTGAACAGTTCCGGCGAGGTTTCGAGGATTTCATCCACCGAACCCGAGACAAATTCGAACAGCTCGGAAATCTCGATCAAGCGGGCACGGGCATCGTGGTCTTCGACCTGGCTGACTTTCAGTGCCGGATTGCCCTGGAGCATACCCGTGAGCACCAGGCCGAAACGCGCGGCGTCGCGGCCGAACGCGTCGGCGGCCTGTTGCGAATTTTCGTCGCCGGACAGCACGGTGTTTACCGCGCCGAGGATACGTTCGGCCAACAACGACTGACGCTGGGCCATCGCCACCTGAGCGGCGGGCGCGCCGCGTTGCAGGAGAATTTCGACGACTTTTTCGTACTCGACCTGCAACTGCGGCACGGTTTCAGCGAGGGTGGCGGCGACTTGATGCAGCGACAAAACCGTCTGTTCGCTGGAGAGGATCGCGTCGGTGTTTTTCAGCACGCGCTCCCAATCCAGCTGCACGGCGCGCATTTCCGGGCGCACGGCGGACGGTGCCGGCGGCAGCCCGGTGGAAGGGTCGCCTTTCTTCAGATAACCCCAGCGCTGGGCAAAATCGTTGCGCGCATCGCTGAGCAACTTGAACGCCGCGGCCTTGCCGGCGGCGGCTTCCGTGGCGTTTTTGGCGATGCGCTGGGACAGCACGCGCAGCTCACCGGCGTGGCCGATGTACTGTTTATCGTACGAGGCCTGGGTGTTGAGGTAAGCGAAGTTGGCGAACAGCAGCATGATGAAGACAATCAGCGCGATGAACAGCGCGATGATCTGCGAGCGGCTGCGCGATCCTTCTGGCTTGCCTGTTTTAGCTTTTATCATCGGTCCTCGCCTGTACTACCCAATTCACCCAAGCCCCTGTAGGAGCGAGGCTTGCCCGCGAAGCAGGCGAAGCGGTCTTGCAGGAATACCGCGTTATCGTTCTTCGCGGGCAAGCCTCGCTCCTACAGGATCGGCGTTGCCGCGTTTACAGCGCTACGTGCATGAAGCTTTGCGACCGCACCAGCGCAAACGGGCTGAACACCTGCCAATTCTGCTCACGCTGAAACCGGCCCTTGATGAACGGTGCAATCGGGCCACTCAAGTTATCCACCGGCTCCAGGCTGTCCTGGGCAAAGTGCTGAAGGCCGAAAACCTCATCGACCATCAACCCGGCAAACACCTCGTTATGCTCCACCACCAGCACTCGCCGCTGCTTGCGCACCGCCGATAATTCGTGCCCGAAGAACGCACTCAAATCCATCATCGGCAACAAGCGCCCACGCAGGTTGGCTACGCCCTTGACCCAAGGCTTGACCCCCGGCAACTGGGTGAAGCGCGGTTCATGCAGGACTTCGCTGACTTCACCCATCGGCGCGACGTACCACGCCTCGCCCAAACGAAAACCGATGCCGCTCCAACTGTCCTGTCGGGTTGGCTGCGACGGCAGATCCGCCGCCAGCAGACGACAGCGCTGGTCGATCTGCAGCAGCAGTTCGAAGGCGGTCAACGACTCGGTCATGGTCGGGTGATCAACCGGCCAGCACGTTGTTCAGGGTTTTGATCAGGGTGTCTTCGTCGACCGGTTTGGTCAGGTAATCCTTGGCGCCCTGGCGCGTGCCCCAGACCTTGTCGGTTTCCTGATCCTTGGTGGTGATGATGATCACCGGGATGTGCCCGGTTTCCGGGTCTTTGGTCAACTGACGGGTCGCCTGGAAACCGTTGAGGCCGGGCATGACGATGTCCATCAGCACGGCGTCGGGTTTTTCCTGACGGGCCAGGGCCACGCCGTCGGCGCCGTTTTCGGCTTTCAACACTTCATGACCGTGCTTTTCCAGCATGCCGGTCAATTTGTACATTTCGGTCGGCGAATCATCGACGATCAGAATACGTGCCATGGTTTTCCCCATTCTTGTCGACGCCGGGCCCGCTGGCCGAGCGTCACTGTGCGTGTCCTACTGCGGCAAAACGGCGGCGAAGCCCGGTACATGGGCCTGGATCGCGTTAAGCAGTTCTTCCTTGCTGAAAGGCTTGGTCAAAAACTGGTCGGAGCCGACGATGCGCCCCTTGGCCTTGTCGAACAACCCGTCCTTGGACGACAGCATGATCACTGGCGTGGACTTGAACGCACTGTTGTTCTTGATTAAAGCGCAGGTCTGATAGCCATCCAGACGCGGCATCATGATGTCGACAAAGATGATGCCGGGATGATGATCGGCAATCTTCGCCAGCGCATCGAAACCATCGATGGCCGTAATGACTTCACAACCCACATTCTTCAACAGCGTTTCGGCGGTGCGACGAATCGTCTTCGAATCGTCGATCACCATGACCTTCAAGGCGCTGGAATGCTGGCCCATAAATGCTCTACCGTCGCCTTTGCGAATCAAATTGTCCGTTTTCCGGTTACCGGCGGCTTGAAACCCTTGATACTCAAGGGCCAGCACGACATGGCAGCCTTTTTAGCACAGTCTCCAAATGCAATCTATCGGGCGTCCTTTGAAGTGGTTTTTCCTTGACCGGGAACACACTCAGCGCCACTCTGACGCCACTTTTATACGGTCCTTTGGATTGATCTTTTGTGGGAGCGAGCCTGCTCGCGATGGTCGTCAACGATGACGCGTGCCAGCAGGATAAGCGCGGTGTCCTGAAGTCCATCGCGAGCAGGCTCGCTCCTACAGGGGACTTACATAGGCCTCCCCCACTTCAGAGGAAAAACCCATGAGCGTTCGCGTCGGGATTGTCATGGATCCCATTGCCAGCATCTCCTATAAAAAGGATAGCTCGCTGGCCATGCTGCTGGCCGCACAGAAGCGCGGCTGGGAACTGTTCTATATGGAACAGCGCGACTTGTATCAAGGCGAAGGTGAAGCCCGGGCGCGGATGCGGCCGCTGAAAGTTTTTGCCAACCCGGAAAAATGGTTCGAGCTGGAAGACGAGACCGACGCACTGCTGAGCGATCTGGACGTGATCCTGATGCGCAAGGATCCGCCGTTCGACATGGAGTTCGTCTACTCCACTTACCTGCTCGAGCAAGCCGAGCGCGCGGGCGTGCTGGTGGTCAACAAGCCGCAGAGCCTGCGTGACTGCAATGAAAAACTGTTCGCCACATTGTTCCCGCAGTGCACGCCGCCGACCGTGGTCAGCCGCCGCGCCGACGTGCTGCGTGAGTTCGCGGCCAAACATGGCGATGTGATCCTCAAGCCGCTGGACGGCATGGGCGGCACCTCGATTTTCCGTCACCGCGCAGGTGACCCGAACCTGTCGGTGATCCTGGAAACCCTGACCGCGCTGGGCACCCAGCAGATCATGGGCCAGGCGTACCTGCCGGCGATCAAGGACGGCGACAAACGCATCCTGATGATCGACGGCGAGCCGGTGGATTATTGCCTGGCGCGGATTCCGGCGGCCGGCGAAACCCGCGGCAACCTCGCCGCCGGTGGTCGTGGCGAAGCCCGTCCGCTGAGCGACAAGGATCGCTGGATCGCCGCCCAGGTCGGCCCGACCCTGCGCGAGAAAGGCCTGCTGTTCGTGGGTCTCGACGTGATCGGCGAGCACCTGACGGAAATCAACGTCACCAGCCCGACCTGCATTCGCGAGATTGATAACGCGTTCGGCACCGACATCGGCGGCCTGTTGATGGATGCCATCGATCAGAAGCTCAAGGCCCGTTGATATAGAACACCCAAGATGAAACCAACATTGCGCTATCATGCGCGGCCTCTGAAAAACGCGATGTTGGTTTTCTTGTCATGACACTTCCGTCCGATCTGCCCGCTGAACTCGCCCATCGTGGCGTGCGCCCGGCTGATCGCCTCGGATTTACCCTGTTTCTCGCGGCGTTGATTCACCTGGCCTTGCTGTTGGGCGTCGGCTTTACGATGGTCGAACCCAAACAAATCAGCAAAACCCTGGAAATCACCCTCGCCACCTTCAAGAGCGAAAAGAAACCGGCGAAGGCCGACTTCCTCGCGCAGGAAAATCAGGAAGGCAGCGGCACCCTGGATAAAAAGGCGATTCCCAAGACCACCGAGGTCGCGCCGTTCCAGGACAACAAGGTGCAAAAAGTCACGCCACCACCAGCCGCCAAGCCTGAAGTCCAGGAAGCAGCGCCCAAGGCTGCCGTGACCACCGTCGCACCGAAGCCGAAGAAAGCTGCGGCCAAGACCGAAGAGCCCAAACCTCCCACCAAACCCGCCATCGCCGCGCCGACGTTCGACAGTGAACAGCTGTCCAGCGACATCGCCAGCCTCGAAGCGGAACTGGCCAACGAACAACAGCTGTACGCCAAGCGCCCGCGCATCCACCGCCTGAGCGCGGCCTCGACCATGCGCGACAAAGGCGCCTGGTATAAGGATGAGTGGCGCAAAAAGGTCGAGCGCATCGGTAACCTCAATTATCCGGATGAAGCGCGGCGTAAACAGATTTACGGCAATTTGCGCTTGATGGTCTCGATCAACCGCGACGGCTCGCTTTTTGAAGTATTGGTACTGGAGTCATCCGGGCAACCGCTGCTGGATCAGGCAGCGCAGCGAATTGTGCGGCTGGCGGCGCCGTTTTCGCCGTTTACCGGGGATTTGTCGGACATCGACCGACTGGAAATCATCCGTACCTGGAAATTTGCTCGCGGGGATCGCCTCTCCAGCAACTGACCGAAGGATTGCGGTTGTTTTGACCGACGCCTTCGCGGGCAAGCCTCGCTCCTACAGGTTTGCGGAACATGCAAAACCTGTAGGAGCGAGGCTTGCCCGCGAAGAGGCCCTCAAGCAAACAGACATCAAAAAGACACCCACGCAGGCATTTCCTGTGCATCCCCAGCTTGTCAGTTCGCCCCTCCAACGCCACACTAGCGCTCATGAAGAACGTCAGCCCAAGCTACCTCAAGCATCACTTCCTGATCGCCATGCCTCACATGGCCGACCCGAACTTTGCCCACACCTTGACCTACATCGTCGAGCACACGGCCAATGGTGCCATGGGGCTGGTGGTCAACCGTCCGCAAGACCTGAATCTGGCCGATATCCTCGAGCAATTGCGCCCCAATATCGAGCCACCGCTGCTCTGCCAGCATGTGCCGATCTTCATCGGCGGCCCGGTGCAGACCGATCGCGGTTTTGTCCTGCACCCGTCGGGCAAGCAGTTTCAGGCGACCGTTGATCTGGAAGGCGACCTCTCGTTGTCCACCTCCCAGGACGTATTGTTCGCCATCGCCGATGGCGTCGGCCCGGCAAAAAGCCTGATCGCCCTCGGTTACGCAGGCTGGGAAGCCGGACAACTTGAGGCCGAACTGGCGCAGAACGCCTGGCTGACCTGCCCGTTCGATGCCGACATCCTGTTCAACACCAGCAGCGAATTGCGCCTCGAAGCAGCGGCCAAGCACCTGGGCGTCAACCTCAGCCTGCTCACCAGCCAGGCGGGACACGCCTGATGGCCCTGCGGCTGATTCTGGGTTTCGACTACGGCACCAAACAGATCGGCGTGGCGGTCGGCCAGGTGATTACCGGCCAGGCCCGCGAGCTGTGCACCTTGAAGGCACAAAACGGGGTGCCCGACTGGAATCAGGTCGAAGCGCTGATCAAAGAGTGGAAGCCCGATGCCGTGGTGGTCGGCCTGCCGTTGAATATGGACGGCACGCCCAGCGACATGTGCCTGCGCGCCGAGAAGTTCGCCCGCCGCCTCAACGGTCGCTACAACCTGCCCTTCTATACCCACGATGAACGTCTGACCACGTTTGAAGCCAAGGGCGAACGACGTGATCGCGGCGGGCAAAAGGGCAGTTACCGCGACAACCCGGTCGATGCCATCGCCGCCGCCCTGCTGCTGCAAGGCTGGCTCGATGAAAACAGCGCACTGTTCGAATCCTGAAGAGCCGTAACAAGCGACTCTCTATAGCGACAACCCGAGCCACCGCCAGCAGCACCCGGCCCGGGCCCAAGAAGGAGCAACCATGAGCCTGCCCAATCCCGCCGAACTGATCAGCCAGATGGCGATCCGTCTCAAGGCACATCTGGAACACCGTGGCATCAGCGAACCGCGCTACATCGGTATTCGTACCGGCGGCGTCTGGGTTGCCCAGGCGTTGCTCGAAGAACTGGGCAGCGACGCGCCGCTCGGCACCCTGGACGTGTCTTTCTACCGTGACGATTTCAGCCAGAACGGCCTGCACCCGCAGGTGCGCCCTTCGGCGCTGCCGTTCGAGATCGAAGGCCAGGACCTGGTGCTGATCGACGACGTACTCATGAGCGGCCGCACCATCCGCGCCGCGATGAATGAACTCTTCGACTACGGCCGCCCGGCCAGCGTGACGCTGGTGTGCCTGTTGGACCTGGACGCCGGCGAGCTGCCGATCCGCCCGAACGTGGTCGGCGCGACGTTATCGCTGGCCGCCCACGAGCGCGTGAAGCTGTCCGGTCCGGAACTCAAGCTCGAACTGCAAGACCTCGCCCTTTAATTCGCCCTATTGAGAGTCCCCCTCGCGATGACGCCTCTAGAAACCAAGCGCCCGCTGCAGCTCAATGATCAGGGCCAGCTGCGCCACTTCCTCTCGCTCGACGGCTTGCGCCGCGAGCTGCTGACGGAAATCCTCGACACCGCCGACTCGTTCCTCGAAGTCGGCGCCCGGGCAGTGAAGAAAGTCCCGCTGCTGCGCGGCAAGACCGTGTGCAACGTGTTCTTCGAGAACTCCACCCGCACCCGCACCACCTTCGAACTGGCGGCCCAGCGCTTGTCGGCGGACGTGATCACCCTCAACGTCTCGACATCGTCGGCGAGCAAGGGCGAAACCCTGCTCGACACCCTGCGCAACCTGGAAGCCATGGCCGCCGACATGTTCGTCGTGCGCCACGGTGATTCCGGCGCCGCGCACTTCATCGCCGAACACGTGTGCCCGCAAGTGGCGATCATCAACGGCGGCGACGGCCGTCACGCGCACCCGACCCAAGGCATGCTCGACATGCTGACGATCCGTCGGCACAAAGGCAGCTTCGAAAACCTGTCCGTGGCCATCGTCGGCGACATCCTGCACTCGCGGGTGGCGCGCTCGAACATGCTGGCGCTGAAAACCCTCGGCTGCCCGGACATCCGCGTGATCGCGCCGAAAACCCTGCTGCCGATCGGCATCGAGCAATACGGCGTGAAGGTCTACACCGATATGACCGAAGGCCTGAAAGACGTCGACGTGGTGATCATGTTGCGCCTGCAACGCGAACGCATGACTGGCGGCCTGCTGCCGAGCGAAGGCGAGTTCTATCGCCTGTTCGGCCTGACCACCGCGCGCCTGGCCGGGGCCAAACCGGATTGCATCGTCATGCACCCAGGGCCGATCAACCGGGGCGTCGAGATTGAGTCGGCGGTGGCCGATGGTCCGCATTCGGTGATTCTCAACCAGGTAACCTACGGCATCGCGATTCGTATGGCCGTGCTGTCCATGGCCATGAGCGGGCAGACTGCCCAGCGCCAATTCGAGCAGGAGAACGTTCAGTGAAGCTCAGCATTCTCGGCGCCCGCGTGATCGATCCAGTCAGCGGGCTGGATCAAGTGACTGATATCCACATCGAAGCCTGCAAGATCGTCGCCCTTGGCGCCGCACCCGCCGGTTTTGTTGCCGTCGATACCATCGACGCCCAAGGCCTGGTGGCCGCACCGGGGCTGGTTGACCTGAACGTCGCCCTGCGCGAGCCGGGCTACAGCCGTAAAGGCTCGATCGTCAGCGAAACCCGCGCCGCCGCTGCCGGTGGCGTGACCAGCCTGTGCTGCCCGCCGAAGACCAAACCGGTGCTGGACACCTCGGCCGTGGCCGAACTGATCCTCGACCGCGCCCGCGAGGCCGGCAACACCAAGGTGTTCCCGATTGGCGCCCTGAGCAAAGGCCTGGACGGCGAGCAACTGGCCGAGCTCGTGGCGTTGCGCGATGCCGGTTGCGTGGCCTTCGGCAACGGTCTGGAAAGCTTCCGCAACACCCGCACCCTGTGCCGGGCGCTGGAGTACGCGGCGACTTTTGACCTGACGGTGATTTTCAACTCGCAGGACCATGATCTGGCCGAAGGTGGCTTGGCGCATGAAGGTCCGACCGCCAGCTTCCTCGGCTTGCCGGGTATTCCGGAAACCGCAGAAACCGTGGCGCTGGCCCGTGATCTGTTGCTGGTCGAGCAAAGTGGCGTGCGCGCGCACTTCAGCCAGCTGACCAGCGCTCGCGGCGTGGCCCTGATTGCTCAGGCCCAGGCGCGTGGATTGCCGGTGACGGCGGATGTCGCCCTGTACCAGTTGATCCTGACCGATGAAGCGCTGATCGACTTCAGCAGCCTCTATCACGTCCAGCCGCCGCTGCGCACCCGCGCAGACCGTGATGGCTTGCGTGAGGCGGTGAAATCCGGGGTGGTTTCGGCGATTTCCAGTCATCACCAGCCCCATGAACGGGACGCCAAACTGGCGCCGTTTGGTGCGACGGAGCCTGGGATCAGCAGCGTTGAACTGTTGCTGCCGCTGGCGATGACGCTGGTGGAAGACGGTTTGCTCGATCTGCCGACGCTGCTGGCACGCCTGAGTGCCGGGCCTGCGCAAGCCTTGCGCTTGCCGGCGGGGAAACTGGCGGTGGGTGGTGCGGCGGATATTGTGCTGTTCGATCCGGCGGCTTCGACCGTGGCCGGTGAAACCTGGCTGTCCAAGGGTGAGAACTGCCCGTTCATTGGGCATAGCTTGCCGGGCGTGGTGCGTTACACGCTGGTGGATGGGCGGATTAGCCACCAGGCTTAAGACCGCGTTGTCCCAATCGCTAGCAGGGCTAGCTCCCACGGGGGATTTGTGTCGTTCACAGATCCTGTGTGGGAGCTAGCCTGCTAGCGATGACTTACTGGAAAGTGCCGCGATTCTGCGCGTTACGCACGGAAACCTGGTCATTCAGCGTCCAGAAGTCATACAAAACCCCCAGAAAGAACAACCCGCCCGTCACCAGGTACAGCAACCCGCTGATCCACTTCCCCTGATACATCCGGTGCACGCCGAACACGCCCAGAAACGTCAGCAGAATCCACGCAACGTTGTATTCGATAGGCCCGGCGGTGAAACGCAGGTCCGCTTCACGATCCATGGCCGGGATCAGGAACACGTCGATCAGCCAGCCGATACCCAGTAAACCCAGGGTGAAAAACCAGATCGTCCCGGTCACCGGTTTGCCGTAATAAAAGCGGTGAGCACCGGTAAAACCGAAAATCCACAGCAGGTAACCGATCACTTTGCTGTGGGTATCTTGATGTGGAACGGGGTGTCGATAGGTGTTCATGAATGGCCTCGAATCACACGATAGATAAATATTCTTGAATTCTTTGTGACTTTTTTACAGGTGGCCGACGTATGGCAAATGCTACCGTGTCTCCCGTCAAACCCTTATAGCACCTGACTTCTGTCCGACAATTGCGTCTATTTGCCGCGTATTGGGCTCCGTTGACCGCCAGGTTGAATCGACCAACGGCCTCGGAATGACAAAAAAAGCTGTTATAAAGTTTCGCGCTAACCAACACGAGCCTTGCCTAATGCGTCCATTTTTCAAGACATGGCTAACCATTTGCCTTTTGATGCCACTGGCCGCCCACGCCACCAATCGTGAGCAACGTCTTCCTAACGTTAATGGTTACACCCCAAAATCCCATGTTTCTGCTCCTTCGAGCAAAAACAAACAAACTGCCAAGCAACCGACCTCGCTGAGCAAAGCCAACAGCAAGCTTGTCCCGCCGATGGCGACCAAGGAAAGCAGCAATGTGCTGAGCCGTGCCGTCAACGTCCTCGGTACACCTTACCGTTGGGGCGGCAGTAGCCCAAGTAAAGGGTTCGATTGCAGCGGCTTGGTGAAATACGCGTTCAACGACGCCACATTTGACCTGCCGCGCACCTCAAACGCCATGGCCAGCGGTCATGGCGAGAAAGTCGAACGCGGCGACCTGAAGCCGGGCGACCTGATTTTCTTCAACATCAAGAGCCGCCGGGTCAATCACGTTGCCATCTACCTGGGCAACGACCGCTTCATCCACGCACCACGCCGTGGCAAGTCGGTGACCATCGACACCTTGAAGAAACCGTACTGGGAAAGCCACTACGTGGTTGCCAAGCGGGTTCTGCCTAAAGAGAAGAACACGCTGCAGGTTGTTCAACGCTGAATTGAAAATCCCGGGCCCAACCCGGGATTTTGCTTTGAACCTGCCGTCCCCATCGCGAGCAGGCTCGCTCCCACATTGGAATGCATTCACCTGTGGGAGCGAGCCTGCTCGCGATGGCGTTTCCGGACTGGTCAAAAATTATCCGGCGACCGCGCCTTATCCCGCGCATGCTCGCGGCTGATCAAGCCCTTGGTCACCAACTCCTTCAAGCACATATCCAGCGTCTGCATCCCCAGATTCCCGCCGGTCTGAATCGACGAGTACATCTGCGCCACCTTGTCCTCGCGGATCAGGTTACGGATCGCCGACGTTCCCAGCATGATTTCGTGCGCCGCGATCCGCCCGCCGCCGATCTTCTTCACCAGCGTCTGCGACACCACCGCCAGCAGCGACTCGGACAGCATCGAACGCACCATCGACTTCTCTTCCCCCGGAAACACATCCACGATCCGGTCGATAGTTTTCGCCGCCGACGAGGTGTGCAACGTGCCGAACACCAGATGGCCAGTCTCGGCAGCCGTCAGCGCCAGGCGAATAGTCTCCAGATCACGCATCTCGCCCACCAGAATCACGTCCGGGTCTTCCCGCAACGCCGAGCGCAAGGCTGTGGCGAAGCTACGGGTATCGCGATGGACTTCGCGCTGATTGATCAGGCATTTGCGTGATTCGTGGACGAATTCGATCGGGTCTTCAATGGTCAGGATGTGGTGATGACGATGGTTGTTCAGGTAGTCGATCATCGCCGCCAGGGTGGTGGACTTGCCGGAACCGGTCGGGCCGGTGACCAGCACCAGGCCACGGGGGGAGTCGGTAATCTTGCGAAACACTTCCCCCATCCCGAGGTCTTCCATGCTCAGGACCTTCGACGGAATCGTTCGGAACACCGCGCCGGCGCCACGGCTCTGGTTGAACGCATTGACCCGGAAACGCGCAACGCCGGGCACCTCAAAGGAAAAGTCGGTTTCCAGGTGTTTCTCGAAATCCACACGCTGGGTGTCGTTCATGATGTCGTAGACCAGCTCCTGAACTTCCTTGTGATCCAGGGCTGGCAGATTGATGCGCCGCACATCGCCGTCGACGCGAATCATCGGTGGCAGGCCTGCCGACAGGTGCAAGTCGGACGCTCCTTGTTTGGCGCTGAACGCCAGCAGCTCAGTGATATCCATAGCACTCCTCAATTCCAGTAGAATGCCGCCAACCTCAGACCCGCTGGCGCCTCTTGAATGTCCACGATAGCAGACAACATAGCCCTGGTTAGTTCACGCATCCGGGCTGCCGCCCTCGCCGCCCACCGTGACGAACACAGCGTCCAGCTACTGGCCGTGAGCAAGACCAAGCCCGCCGAGGCCCTGCGCGAAGCACATGCCGCCGGCCTGCGCGACTTTGGCGAGAACTACCTGCAGGAAGCCCTGGGCAAACAGCTCGAATTGGCCGACCTGCCCTTGATCTGGCACTTCATCGGCCCCATTCAATCGAACAAGACTCGCGCTATCGCCGAGCACTTCGCTTGGGTGCATTCCGTGGATCGCTTGAAAATCGCACAACGCCTGTCCGAACAACGCCCTGCCGATCTGCCGCCACTGAACATCTGCATCCAGGTCAATGTCAGCGGTGAGGCCAGCAAATCCGGTTGCACCCCGGCCGACCTGCCGGCCCTGGCCAACGCCATCAGCGAACTGCCGCGCATCAAGCTGCGCGGGCTGATGGCGATTCCCGAACCGACGGAAGATCGCGCCGCCCAGGATGCCGCTTTTGCTGCCGTGCAAAGCCTGCAAGCCAGCCTGAACCTGCCGCTCGACACACTTTCCATGGGCATGAGCCACGACCTTGAGTCGGCCATCGCCCAAGGCGCCACTTGGGTCCGCATCGGTACGGCCCTGTTTGGCGCCCGCGACTACGGTCAGCCTTGAACCCATGGCCGACTCTTCTATTTATAAGGACCTGACATGAGCAAAACTCGTATTGCCTTTATCGGTGCCGGCAACATGGCCGCCAGCCTGATCGGCGGCCTGCGCGCCAAAGGTCTGGACGCCGCGCAGATCCGCGCCAGCGACCCGGGCGCAGAAACCCGCACCAAAGTGAACGCCGAACACGGCATCGAAGTATTCGCTGACAACGCCGAGGCCATTCAAGGCGCCGACGTGGTCGTTCTGGCGGTCAAACCGCAAGCGATGAAAGCCGTGTGCGAAGCGATTCGCCCGAGCTTGAAACCGGATCAACTGGTGGTATCCATCGCCGCCGGCATCACCTGCGCCAGCATGACCAACTGGCTCGGCGCGCAACCGATCGTGCGCTGTATGCCCAATACCCCGGCGCTGCTGCGTCAGGGCGTGAGCGGTTTGTTCGCCACCGCCGAAGTCACCGCAGAACAGCGCCAACAAGCGCAAGAACTGCTGTCGGCCGTGGGCATCGCCTTGTGGCTGAATGAAGAGCAGCAACTGGACGCCGTCACCGCCGTCTCCGGCTCGGGCCCGGCGTATTTCTTCCTGTTGATCGAAGCCATGACCGCCGCCGGTGTGAAGCTCGGCCTGCCGGCGGACATCGCTGCCCAACTGACCCTGCAAACTGCCTTGGGCGCCGCACACATGGCGGTTGCCAGCGATGTCGACGCGGCTGAACTGCGTCGCCGTGTGACATCGCCGGCGGGCACCACAGAAGCTGCAATCAAATCGTTCCAGGCTGGCGGCTTCGAAGCGCTGGTAGAAAAAGCACTCGGCGCCGCTGCGCACCGCTCGGCCGAGATGGCTGAGCAGCTCGGTCGCTAATCAGCCCTTACAAAGGAATAAATGATGCTAGGACTCAACGACGCTGCCATTTTCATCATCAAGACCCTGGGCAGCCTGTATCTGCTGATTGTGCTGTTGCGCTTCATCCTGCAACTGGTCCGGGCGAACTTCTACAACCCGCTCTGCCAGTTCATCGTCAAGGCTACCCAGCCGCTGCTCAAGCCTCTGCGCCGCGTCATCCCGAGCATGTTCGGGCTGGACATGTCGTCACTGGTGCTGGCGCTGATCGTGCAGATGCTGCTGATCGCGGTCATCGTGTCGCTCAAAGGCTTCATGGTCGACTGGGTGCTGCTGGTGCCGTGGGCGCTGATTGCGCTGTTCTCGCTGTTTTTGAATATTATTTTCTGGGCGATGATCATCAGCGTGATTCTGTCCTGGGTCGCGCCGGGTAGCCACAATCCGGGCGCCGAACTGGTCGCGCAGATTACTGAACCGGTACTGGCCCCGTTCCGCCGGATCATTCCGAACCTGGGCGGCCTCGATATCTCGCCGATCTTCGCGTTTATCGTGATCCAATTGCTGCAAAGCTGGCTGATTCCGCGACTGGCGTACTTTGCCCTCATGCCGCAGGGGCTGCTTGGTCTGATCTGATCAGGAAGACCGCATCATCGTTCTTCGCGGGCAAGCCTCGCTCCTACAGATTTAGAGTCGATCGCGATATTGGCGAACGACACATTACCTGTAGGAGCGAGGCTTGCCCGCGAATGTAGCGCCTCGGTTCAACTGAATGAAATCAGGCCCGGCCTTTGCTTGCCGCTAACCCCACCGGTCTTTAGACTTACGCCTCATTTCAACGAGAGCAGGGTCGATGCCAACTGCCTTTCCCGCCGATTCTGTTGGTCTGGTGACGCCGCAAGTGGCGCACTTCAGTGAACCCCTGGCCCTGGCCTGCGGCCGTTCGCTCCCAGCGTATGACCTGATTTACGAAACCTACGGCACGCTGAACGCCACGGCGAGCAACGCCGTGCTGATCTGTCACGCCTTGTCCGGTCACCATCACGCCGCCGGCTTCCACAGCCCCGACGACCGCAAACCCGGTTGGTGGGACAGCTGCATCGGCCCCGGCAAGCCAATCGACACCAACAAGTTCTTCGTGGTCAGCCTGAACAACCTCGGCGGTTGCAACGGCTCCACGGGCCCGAGCAGCGTCAACCCGGAAACCGGAAAGCCGTTCGGCGCCGATTTCCCGGTGCTGACCGTGGAAGACTGGGTGCACAGCCAGGCGCGCCTGGCCGACCGGATCGGCATCAGCCAATGGGCCGCCGTGATTGGTGGCAGCCTCGGCGGCATGCAGGCGATGCAATGGAGCATCACCTACCCCGATCGCATTCGTCACTGCCTGGCCATTGCCTCGGCACCGAAGCTGTCGGCACAGAACATCGCCTTCAACGAAGTCGCACGCCAGGCAATCCTCACCGACCCCGAATTCCACGGTGGTTCGTTCCAGGAAGCGGGCGTGATCCCCAAGCGCGGCTTGATGCTGGCGCGGATGGTCGGGCACATCACTTATCTGTCCGATGACTCGATGGGCGAAAAATTCGGCCGCGGCCTGAAGAGCGAAAAGCTCAACTACGACTTCCACAGCGTCGAGTTCCAGGTTGAAAGCTACCTGCGTTATCAGGGCGAAGAGTTCTCCGGGCGTTTCGATGCCAACACCTACCTGCTGATGACCAAGGCGCTGGACTACTTCGACCCGGCGGCAAACTTCGACGATGACCTGGCGAAAACCTTCGCCGGCGCTTCGGCCAAGTTCTGCGTGATGTCCTTCACCACCGACTGGCGCTTCTCCCCGGCCCGCTCGCGGGAACTGGTGGACGCGCTGATGGCGGCCAAGA
Source organism: Pseudomonas sp. BF-R-01 (assembly GCF_019946615.1). Classification (NCBI taxonomy): domain Bacteria; kingdom Pseudomonadati; phylum Pseudomonadota; class Gammaproteobacteria; order Pseudomonadales; family Pseudomonadaceae; genus Pseudomonas; species Pseudomonas sp. BF-R-01. The sequence continues at coordinate 26,958 of NZ_JAGYFX010000035.1, read as the reverse complement.
AAGACGTCTGCTACCTCGAGATCGACGCTCCGCAAGGCCACGACGCCTTCCTGATTCCGATCCCGCGCTATCTGCAGGCATTCGGCAATTACATGAACCGCATTACGTTGTGAGAAAGCCATGAGAGCTGATCTGGAAATCATCCAGGAATGGATCCCCGCCGGCAGCCGCGTGCTCGACCTCGGTTGCGGTGACGGCGAGCTGCTGACGTGGCTGCGCGACAACAAGCAAGTCACCGGCTACGGCCTGGAAAACGACCCGGACAACATCGCCGAGTGCGTGGCCAAGGGCATCAACGTGATCGAGCAGGACCTGGACAAGGGCCTGGGCAACTTTGCCAGCAACAGTTTCGACGTCGTGGTCATGACCCAGGCGCTGCAAGCCGTGCACTACCCGGACAAGATCCTCGACGAAATGCTGCGGGTCGGTCGCCAATGCATCATCACCTTCCCCAACTTCGGCCACTGGCGCTGCCGCTGGTACCTGGCGAGCAAGGGCCGGATGCCGGTGTCCGAGTTTCTGCCGTACACCTGGTACAACACGCCGAACATCCACTTTTGCACTTTCGAAGACTTTGAAGCACTTTGCCGCGAACGTGAAGCCAAGGTCATTGATCGGCTTGCCGTGGATCAACAGCATCGGCACGGGTGGGCCAGTAAGCTATGGCCTAATCTGTTAGGTGAGATCGGTATTTACCGCGTCAGCAGTCCAGGACTGCAGGATCACAAGGTCGCGGTCTGAACCACCCTATTTCAAGGAGAACGATCATGGGTCGTCTAGCGTTATTTCTACTCACTGCCTGCCTGAGCGTTACCGCCATGGCCGCCGACGTCATCAAGGGCGAACGCAAGGAAACCTTCGGTGACGTGACGGTGCATTACAACACCTTCAACTCCACTTTCCTGACACCGGACATTGCCAAGTCCGCCGAACTGATCCGCAGCAAGAACCAGGGCGTGATCAACGTCTCGGTGATCAAGGATGGCAAACCGCTGGTCTCTAACGTCAGCGGCACGGTCAAAGACCTTACCAGCCAAAGTGTGCCGTTGAACTTCAAGCAGATCACCGAACAAGGCGCGATCTACTACATTGCGCAATACCCTGTGGAGCAGCAGGAAGTCCGCACCTTCGATATCAAAGTGCAGACCGGCGACAAAACCAACACCATCAGTTTCCAACAAGAGCTTTTCCCCGGCCAATGATGAATTTCACGCAACTCGTACTGGCCAGCCACAACGCCGGCAAACTCAAGGAACTCCAGGCCATGCTCGGCGACTCGGTGCATCTGCGCTCGATCGGCGAGTTCAGCAGCGTCGAGCCTGAAGAAACCGGTCTGTCGTTCGTCGAGAACGCCATTCTCAAGGCCCGCAATGCCGCGCGTATTTCCGGCCTGCCGGCGCTGGCCGACGATTCCGGGCTGGCGGTGGATTTCCTCGGTGGCGCGCCGGGTATCTACTCGGCTCGTTACGCTGACGGCAAAGGCGATGCGGCGAACAACGCCAAACTGCTCGATGCCTTGAAAGACGTGCCGCAAGCCGAGCGTGGCGCGCAGTTCGTTTGCGTGCTGGCGCTGGTGCGCCACGCTGATGATCCGCTGCCGATCCTCTGCGAAGGGCTGTGGCATGGGCGCATCCTGACCCAAGCCAGTGGCGAGCACGGTTTCGGTTACGATCCGCTGTTCTGGGTGCCCGAGCGCGATTGCTCCAGCGCCGAGCTGAGCCCGAGCGACAAGAACCTCATCAGCCACCGCGCCCGTGCAATGGATCTGCTGCGCCAGCGTCTGGGCTTGAAATGACCCGTGAATCATCCGCGTCACCGCTGATCTACGGCGGCGGCGCACAATCGCCTCGGGCCGCGCTCCCCGTGCTGCCGCCCCTGGCGCTGTACATCCACATCCCGTGGTGTGTGCGCAAATGCCCTTATTGCGACTTCAACTCCCACACCGCAAGCCCCGTGCTGCCGGAAGAAGAGTACGTCGACGCCTTGCTGGCGGACCTTGATCAGGATTTGCACGCGGTCTACGGCCGCGAGTTGAGCTCGATCTTCTTTGGTGGTGGCACGCCGAGCCTGTTCAGCGCCGAAGCCTTGGGCCGTTTGCTCAAAGGCGTCGAGCAACGGATTCCGTTTGCCAGCGACATTGAAATCACCCTGGAGGCCAATCCAGGCACGTTCGAGCAAGAGAAGTTCGTCGCCTACCGCGCGCTGGGCATCAATCGGCTATCGATCGGCATCCAGAGCTTTCAGGAAGAGAAACTCAAGGCTCTGGGGCGGATTCACAACGGCGATGAAGCGGTGCGTGCCGCCGGCATGGCGCGCCAGGCCGGGTTCGATAACTTCAACCTGGACTTGATGCACGGTTTGCCCGATCAGTCGCTGGACGACGCCCTGAGCGATCTGCGCCAGGCCATCGCCCTGAAGCCGACCCACTTGTCCTGGTATCAGCTGACGCTGGAGCCGAACACGGTGTTCTGGAACCAGCCGCCTGTGCTGCCGGAAGACGACACGCTGTGGGACATTCAAGAGGCCGGCCAGGCGCTGCTCGCCGAGCACGGTTACGCACAATACGAAGTCTCGGCGTATGCCCTGCCCGGTCGTCCGGCGCGGCATAACCTCAATTACTGGAGCTTCGGCGACTTCATCGGCATCGGCGCCGGCGCCCACGGCAAGCTCAGTCATCCGGACGGGCGCATCGTACGCACCTGGAAGACGCGCCTGCCGAAGGATTACCTGAACCCGGCGAAAAGCTTCAAGGCTGGCGAGAAAGCGCTGACCAACGATGAACTGCCGTTCGATTTCCTGATGAACGCTTTGCGCCTGACTGATGGCGTGGAATCACGGCTGTATCCGGAGCGCACCGGGCTGAGCCTGGAAAGCCTCGCCGAAGGCCGCCGCGAAGCCGAACAAAGCGGCCTGTTGCAGGTCGAACCGTCACGCCTGGCGGCCACCGAGCGCGGGCAATTGTTCCTCAATGACTTGCTGCAAACATTTCTGAGCTGATTTCAGCCGTAAGGGAAAACGAATGGATTTGATACTCGACCTGCTCGCCACCGTCTCCCGCTGGAGCCGCAGCAACCTGTCGGAAATCTCTCTGGCGCTGGTGGGCTGTTTGCTGGTGCTGTTCGGCGCGGACATCAAAGCCTGGATCGATCAACGCCTGGGTAGCATCGCCGGCGCTTTGCGCGTCCCGTTGCTCGCGCTGGTGTGCATGATCGGCAGCGGTGCCGCACTGATCTACGCCACACCGTGGATCGTTCGTGGTTTGAGCCAGTTCAACAACTACAGCCTGGCGCCGGTGTTGTTGGTGGTGTTGGTGCTCATCGGCGTAGTCGCCGACCGCCGCTGATTTCCGGACACAAAAAAACCTGTAGGAGCCGGCGTGCTGGCGATGGTGTGTCAGTCAACATTGATGTGTCTGACACTCCATCGCCAGCAAGCCGGCTCCTACAGGTTTATTGCGTAGGGCTCAGGACAGCTTTTCGAACTTCAGGTCCCACACGCCATGCCCAAGACGTTCGCCACGGCGTTCGAACTTGGTGATCGGGCGCTCGGCCGGGCGTGGCACGCACTTGCCGTCTTCGGCCAGGTTGCGGTAACCCGGCGCAACGTTCATCACTTCCAGCATGTATTCAGCGTACGGTTCCCAGTCGGTGGCCATGTGCAGAATACCGCCGACCTTCAACTTGCTGCGCACCAGTTCAGCGAACGACGCCTGAACGATACGACGCTTGTGGTGGCGGCTCTTGTGCCATGGGTCCGGGAAAAACAGCATCAGGCGATCGAGGCTGTTGTCGGCCACGCAACGGTTGAGCACTTCGATCGCGTCGCAATCGTAGACCCGCAGGTTGGTCAGGCCCTGAGTCAGCACGCCATTGAGCAGCGCACCCACACCCGGACGGTGCACTTCCACGCCAATGAAATCCTGTTCCGGCGAAGCGGCGGCCATTTCCAGCAGCGAATGGCCCATGCCGAAACCGATTTCCAGCGAACGCGGTGCCGAACGACCGAATACCTGGTCGAAGTCCACCGGCGCGTCGGCCAATGGCAGCACGAACAGCGGCGTGCCCTGTTCCAGACCTTTTTGCTGGCCTTCGGTCATGCGCCCGGCGCGCATCACGAAACTCTTGATGCGGCGGTGTTGGCGCTCGTCGCCTTCTTCCGTCTGGATTGGCGTGTCGTTTGATTCAGTCATCAATGGCTCTTACTTGATCAGACCATCCAGCGGCGAAGAGGCGCTGGCATAGAGTTTTTTCGGCATGCGGCCGGCGAGGTAGGCCAGGCGGCCTGCAACGATGGCGTGTTTCATGGCTTCAGCCATCATGATCGGCTGCTGGGCATGGGCGATGGCCGAGTTCATCAGCACCGCCTCGCAACCCAGCTCCATGGCGATGGTGGCGTCGGAAGCGGTACCGACACCGGCATCCACCAGCACGGGAATCTTGGCCTCTTCGAGGATGATCTGCAGGTTGTACGGGTTGCAGATCCCCAGGCCCGTGCCGATCAGACCGGCCAGCGGCATGACCGCAATGCAGCCGATTTCCGCCAGTTGACGGGCGATGATCGGGTCATCGCTGGTGTAGACCATCACGTCGAAGCCTTCCTTGACCAGCACTTCGGCGGCCTTGAGGGTTTCGATCACGTTGGGGAACAGGGTTTTCTGGTCCGCCAGCACTTCCAGCTTCACCAGATTGTGACCACCGAGCAGCTCACGGGCCAGGCGGCAAGTGCGCACAGCCTCGGTAGCGTCGAAGCAACCGGCGGTGTTAGGCAGGAAGGTGTAGCGATCCGGCGACAGGACTTCGAGCAGGTTCGGTTCGCCCGGGGTCTGGCCGAGGTTGGTGCGGCGCACGGCGAAGGTGACGATCTCGGCACCCGAGGCCTCGATGGCCAGTCGGGTTTCTTCCATGTCACGGTACTTGCCGGTGCCTACCAGCAAACGCGACTGGTAAGTACGACCGGCCAGGACGAAGGGCTTGTCGCTACGAACGATGCTCATGGGAAATCCTCTGTAGGGGTGAGGTTCTTGCAGAATTCTGTGCCCTTGCGGGCCGGGCGACTAGCCGCCGCCGATGGCGTGTACCACTTCGACTGAATCGCCGTCGTTCAATGTGGTGTCCGCATGCTGGCTGCGCGGGACGATATCCAGATTGAGTTCGACCGCTACCCGGCGTCCGGTCAGTTCCAGACGGGTCAGCAGGGCCGCAACGGTTTCACCGTCGGGCAGTTCAAGGGATTCGCCGTTCAACTGAATGCGCATGCCGGATGCCGCCATCATTTTTAGGGGCTGGCATTCTAGCCCGATCAGTCTTGGCGACCCAAGCCATTCGTCATGAAATGGACCACCCGGTCAGCTCAACCGCCAGGCGGCAAGGCCCAGACAGAGCCAACCGATCAGGAATGCCAGGCCGCCGAAGGGCGTGATGATTCCGAGCTTGCTGATACCGGTCAGGGTCAACAGGTACAAACTGCCGGAAAACAGCAGGATGCCAATGGCGAAAGAGGCGCCGGCCCACGTGATCAAACGACCCTGAATCTGCGTGGCAAGCAGTGCGACACCCAGCAATGCCAAGGTGTGCACCAATTGGTAGGTGACGCCAGTGTGGAAAATCGTCAGGTATTCAGGCGTCAGGCGGCTTTTCAAGCCGTGGGCGGCGAATGCGCCAAGGGCAACGCCGGTGAAGCCGAAGAAAGCGGCCAGCATCAGAAAGCCACGCAGCATGAAGAACTCCAGTCAGACTCGATCAACAGGGTCTGTATAATGGCCCGCTCAATGGGTTCGGCCAAGCCATCTCTATGCTGCGTTTATTTTTACGACGATTTACAAAGGCCGTGCTCTGGTTCGCGGGCGGCAGCGTATTGCTGGTGCTGATTTTCCGCGTGGTGCCGCCACCGGGCACGACGCTGATGGTCGAGCGCAAGATCGAATCCTGGTTCGACGGCGAGCCCATCGACCTGCAACGCACCTGGAAACCCTGGGATGAAATCTCCGACGACCTTAAAGTCGCGGTGATTGCCGGTGAGGATCAGAAATTCCCGGAGCACTGGGGTTTTGACCTCGGCGCGATCCGCGCAGCCCTGGCGCACAACGAGCTGGGGGGTTCGGTTCGCGGCGCCAGCACCTTGAGCCAGCAAGTGTCGAAAAACCTGTTTTTATGGTCCGGCCGTAGCTGGCTGCGCAAAGGTCTGGAAGCCTGGTTTACCGGGCTGATCGAAGTGTTCTGGCCCAAGCAGCGGATTCTTGAGGTGTACCTGAACAGCGTCGAGTGGGATGACGGGGTGTTTGGCGCGGAAGCGGCGGCTCGCCATCACTTTGGTGTAAGCGCCAAGTCGCTGTCCCGGCAGCAGGCCAGTTATCTGGCGGCTGTATTGCCTAACCCACGGGTGTGGAGCGCGAGTCACCCGACGAATTACGTCGCACGTCGCGCCGGGTGGATTCGGCAGCAGATGAGCCAGCTGGGTGGCGACAGCTATCTGCTGGGGCTCAACGATTCGCGCCGGGCGCCTTGGGCCCAGTGATTGACGCTATCCCTGTAGGAGCGAGGCTTGCCCGCGAAGGCGGTGTGTCAGTCGATGATGATAGTGACTGGTACGGCCCCTTCGCGGGCAAGCCTCGCTCCTACAGGGGGTTTTGCGTACTCGATACAAACAAAAACGCCCCGATCAATGATCGGGGCGTTTTTTATTGCCTTCGCGCAGCTTAGGCGGCGATCGACAACTTGAGCTTGTTCATCGCGCTCTTCTCGAGCTGACGAATACGCTCGGCCGACACGTTGTACTTCTGCGCCAGGTCGTGCAGCGTGGCTTTCTCTTCAGCCAACCAGCGCTGATAAAGGATGTCACGGCTGCGGTCGTCCAGTACTTCCAGCGCTTCGTGCAGATTGTGATTGGAGTTGTCGCTCCAGTCGGCGTCTTCCAGTTGACGGGCCGGGTCGTACCGGTGGTCTTCCAGATAGTTGGCCGGCGACTGGAAAGCACTGTCGTCGTCCGCTTCTGCGGCCGGGTCGAAGGCCATGTCATGGCCGGTCAGTCGACTTTCCATCTCGCGCACTTCCCGCGGCTCTACGCCGAGGCTTTCCGCCACACGATGGACTTCCTCGTTGTTCAGCCACGCCAGACGTTTCTTCTGGCTGCGCAGGTTGAAGAACAGCTTGCGCTGGGCCTTGGTGGTCGCGACTTTCACAATGCGCCAGTTGCGCAGGATGAACTCGTGAATTTCCGCCTTGATCCAGTGCACAGCGAACGAAACCAGACGCACACCCATTTCCGGGTTGAAGCGCTTCACGGCCTTCATCAGACCGACGTTACCTTCCTGGATCAGGTCAGCCTGAGCCAGACCGTAGCCGGAATAGCTACGGGCGATATGTACGACAAAACGCAGGTGGGCGAGCACCATCTGCCGAGCCGCCCCCAAATCCTGCTCATAGTAGAGACTCTCGGCCAGTTCACGCTCCTGCTCCGGCGTCAGCAATGGAATGCTGTTCACGGTGTGCACGTAGGCCTCCAGGTTCGCACCCGGGACCAGAGCATATGCAGGTTGCAAAGAATTGGTCATACGAAAAAACCTCCGTCTTACAAACTCGTGCAGTTCAGCACTGCGAAAATTGACCGGAAACCAAAAGACAAGTTCCCATAAACGCTGAAAGGTCAATACGAGCAAAATGATACTACTTAGGCGCAAGCTCCCTCAGGTGGCGTGCGACTGCAATCCATGCACCGATATACCCTAACAGCACCGCGCCAAGCAAGAGAGACAGACCGTCGGCAACTGGCACTCCGGCCAGCGCAAAATTACTGCCATACAAACCGGCCAGTCCAACCACTGCCTCGTTCAGCCAGTTCAGGCCAAACGCCAATACGCCCCAGGAAAGTATCCCCGCACCGAAGCCATACAACGCGCCCATATATAGAAAGGGCCTGCGCACATAGCTGTCAGTGCCGCCGACGAGTTTAATCACTTCTATCTCTGTGCGGCGGTTTTCAATATGAAGACGAATGGTATTGCCTATCACCAAAAGTAATGCAGAAATCAGAAGCACGGTCAGACCGAAGACAAAACGGTCACCCAGCTTGAGGATGGCTGCCAGACGCTCGACCCAGACTAGATCAAGTTGCGCCTGTTGTACCTTCGGCAGCTCGGAAAGTTTTTGTCGTAATGCTTCAAGCGCGGGCTTGTCGACTTCGTTCGGGGTCACCAGCACCACACCTGGCAGCGGGTTTTCCGGCAGTTCCTTCAACGCTTCGCCCAGGCCGGACTGCTGCTGAAACTCTTCCAGCGCCTGATCACGACCGACATATTCGGCATCAGCTACACCTCGAATGCCTTTGATCTGATCGCGCAACGATTCGCCTTCAGCCGGGCTGACCTCAAGTTGCAGGTACAGGGAAATCTGCGCCGCGCGCTGCCAGGAACCGCCGAGACGCTCGACGTTACTTAGCAAAAGTGACAGACCCATCGGCAAACTCAAGGCAACCGCCATCACCATGCAGGTGAAGAAACTGCCGATGGGGTGCTTGCCCAGGCGCCGCAGACTGTCCAGCAGACTGGCGCGATGGCTTTCAATCCAGGCGCGGAACAGCGTGGCGAAGTCCGGACCGTCGTCATCGTCGTGTTTTTTCTTCTGCGGTTGCGGATCGGCGGCTTTCGGCGCCACGCGCTCGGAGACTTTAGGGCTGCGTGTCGCACTCATTCCCCAGCCTCCCCGTCACCGATCAGTCGGCCGCGTTGCAGAGTCAGCATGCGGTGACGCATGCGGGCGATCAGGGCCAGGTCGTGACTGGCGATCAGCACGCTGGTGCCCAGACGGTTGATGTCTTCGAACACGCCCATGATCTCGGCCGCCAGGCGCGGGTCGAGGTTACCGGTCGGTTCATCCGCCAGCAGCAAGGCCGGGCGGTGAACGATGGCGCGGGCGATACCGACGCGCTGTTGCTGGCCGGTGGACAGGTCGCCGGGGTACAGATCGGTCTTGTCCGACAGCGCCACGCGCTCCAGTGCCGAATCCACACGCTTGGCGATTTCGGCCTTGGACAAACCAAGAATCTGCAACGGCAGGGCCACGTTGTTGAACACCGTGCGATCGAACAGCAACTGGTGATTCTGGAACACCACGCCGATCTGCCGACGCAGGTAAGGAATCTGCGCGTTGCTGATGGTGCCGAGGTCCTGACCGGCCAGCAGCAATTTGCCGGTGGTCGGACGCTCCATTGCCAGCAGCAGGCGCAACAAGGTGCTTTTACCGGCGCCGGAATGGCCGGTTACAAACAAGAATTCGCCCCGACGGACTCGAAAGCTCAGCTCATGCAAGCCGACGTGACCGTTCGGGTAGCGTTTACCGACCTGTTCGAAACGAATCATGAACGCTCCCGCTCGGCAAACAGTGCCTGGACAAAGGGTTCTGCTTCAAAGGTACGCAAGTCATCGATGCCTTCACCGACGCCGATGTAGCGAATCGGCAGGCCGAACTGCTTGGCCAGGGCGAAAATCACCCCGCCCTTGGCGGTGCCGTCGAGCTTGGTAAGCGCCAGGCCGGTCAGTTCGACGGTCTGGTTGAATTGCTTGGCCTGGTTGATCGCGTTCTGCCCGGTGCCGGCGTCGAGCACCAGCAGCACTTCGTGCGGCGCGTCGGCGTCGAGCTTGCCGATGACCCGGCGAACCTTCTTCAACTCTTCCATCAAATTGTCTTTGGTGTGCAGCCGACCGGCGGTGTCGGCGATCAACACGTCAATGCCACGGGCCTTGGCGGCTTGCACGGCGTCGAAGATCACCGAAGCCGAGTCGGCGCCGGTGTGCTGGGCGATCACTGGAATCTTGTTGCGCTCGCCCCAGACCTGCAATTGCTCGACTGCGGCGGCGCGGAAGGTGTCGCCCGCCGCCAGCATGACTTTCTTGCCTTCGAGTTGCAGCTTCTTCGCCAGCTTGCCGATGGTGGTGGTCTTGCCGGCGCCGTTGACGCCAACAACCAGGATCACGAACGGCTTGTTCTGCGAGGTGATTTTCAGGGGTTGCTCAACCGGCTTGAGCATCGCCGCCAGTTCCGCCTGCAGGGACTTGTACAGCGCGTCGGCATCGGCCAGCTCTTTGCGGGCAACCTTTTGGGTCAGGCGCTGGATGATCACCGAAGTCGCTTCAACGCCCACGTCGGCGGTCAGCAGACGGGTTTCGATGTCTTCAAGCAGCTCGTCATCGATGATTTTCTTGCCAAGGAACAGGCTCGCCATGCCTTCGCCGATGCTGGCGCTGGTCTTGGACAGGCCTTGCTTGAGGCGGGCGAAGAAACCGGCTTTGGTTTCTTCGGTGCGCACAGGCTCGACGGGTGTTTCGACCGGCACGACGGGCGCGGCGGCAACGGGGGCGACGACCGGCGCAGGCACTGGTGCTTGAGCAACTGGAGCAGCCGGCGCAACAAAGGCTGGAATCACAGGTTCAGGAATAACCGGCGCAGGTTCGGCCACAACAACTGGCTCAATCACTGGCACCTGAACGGGCGCAGGAGAAAACGCACTCGGCGCAGGAATCGGCGGCGTAATGTGCGGCGCCAGTTCGTCTTCGACCAACGATACCGGCTCTTCCGCTACCGGCAAGGTCAGCCACGGCTCGGCGGCAGGCGGCAGCGGCTGCTCAGCCACGACATCAGGTTGCGCCTCAACCAGCGATTGCAGCACCGGCTCGGAGATCGGCAGGACAACCGGCGCCGGCGCTTCATCTATTACCGGCGCAGGTACTGGCTCAGGAATGGGCTGTGGCTGTTCGACGACGGTTTCCTGCGGCTTTTTGCGCAGCCATCCGAACAGGCTTTTCTTCTCGCCAGCCGCAGCTGGGGCTTTCTTGTCGTCGTTGGAACCAAACATGGAGGACGGCTATCTCACGGTAGCGACGCGCCAAAGGGCGCCTCGGCAAATAAATATTCGATGCAGAACAGACTGCGATTGACCCAGCTTGTTCACGCGCAACATTTTGTAGAGGTGCAAGTGGCACCTCACGGAAACGATTTCACGAAGGACTAACGCGGCAAAATCGGCGAAAAAGCAGAGTTTAGTTGATAAATTCCAACCTTCTGCCGCAAACCCATACAACCTGATCAAACGCAAAGGCCTGATAGGCGTGGCCGCCAGTAAAACGGATCAGTATCCTAGCACCCTCTCGCCCGCCGACGCTAAGACCAAGCGGGCAGCTCAACAGGTTTAAAAACGAATGAATGCTCTAGCCCGCCGCGCTGCAGGCCTGCTGCTCAGCACAGTTTGTCTGCCACTTTCAGTCTTTGCTGCCGATCCGCAACCCACCCACGAATTCACCCTCGACAATGGCCTGAAGGTCATCGTGCGCGAAGACCATCGCGCGCCAGTGGTGGTTTCCCAGGTCTGGTACAAGGTCGGCTCCAGCTACGAGACGCCGGGGCAGACCGGTTTGTCCCACGCCCTGGAACACATGATGTTCAAGGGCAGCGAGAAAGTCGGTCCCGGCGAAGCCTCGCTGATCCTGCGAGACCTCGGCGCCGAAGAGAATGCGTTCACCAGCGACGACTTCACCGCTTATTACCAGGTGCTGGCCCGCGACCGTCTGGGCGTGGCCTTCGAACTCGAAGCCGACCGCATGGCCAGCCTGCGCCTGCCGGCCGACGAGTTCGCCCGCGAGATCGAAGTCATTAAAGAAGAACGTCGCCTGCGCACCGACGACAAGCCGATGTCCAAGGCCTACGAACGCTTCAAGGCCATGGCCTACCCGGCCAGCGGTTACCACACGCCGACCATCGGCTGGATGGCTGACCTGGACCGCATGAAAGTCGAAGAGCTGCGCCACTGGTACCAATCCTGGTACGTGCCGAACAACGCCACGCTGGTGGTGGTCGGCGACGTAACCCCGGACGAAGTGAAAACCCTGGCCCAGCGCTACTTCGGCCCGATCGCCAAACGCGACGTGCCACCGGCGAAAAAACCGGTCGAACTGGCCGAGCCCGGTGAGCGGCAGATTACGCTGCACGTGCAGACCCAACTGCCGAGCCTGATGCTGGGCTTCAACGTGCCAAGCATCGCCACCGCCGAAGACAAGCGTTCGGTCAACGCCTTGCGCCTGATCTCGGCCCTGCTCGACGGCGGCTACAGCGGGCGCATCCCGACGCAACTGGAGCGCGGCGAAGAGCTGGTGTCCGGCGGTTCGTCGAGCTACGACGCCTACACCCGCGGCGACAGCCTGTTCACCCTGTCGGCATCGCCGAACACCCAGAAAAACAAAACCATGGCCCAGGCCGAAGCCGGCTTGTGGAAGCTGCTCGAGCAGCTGAAAACCACCGCACCGTCTGCCGAAGAGCTGGAGCGCGTGCGGGCTCAAGTGATCGCCGGCCTGGTTTACGAGCGCGATTCGATCACCAGCCAGGCCACCGCTATCGGCCAACTGGAAACCGTCGGCCTGTCCTGGAAGCTGATGGATACCGAACTGGCCGAACTGGAAAGCGTCACGCCAGAAGACATCCAGAAAGCCGCCAAGCTGTATTTCACCCGCGAACGTCTCAGCGTCGCCCATGTCCTGCCACTGGAGACGACTCATGAGTGAGCATAAAAAACCACGTCTGGCCCTGATCGGCCTGGTCGCTGTCGCATTGATTGGCTCCGCTGCCTTCTATTTCCTGAAGACCGACCACTCCAACGCCAGCGAAGCCCTCGACAAGGCCAAGTCCAGCCAGAAACTGCAATCGCTGGCCGAACTCGACGGCAAGGCACCGAGCCGCCGCTCGCTCAACGTGCAAACCTGGAACACCGCCGAAGGCGCCAAGGTGCTGTTCGTTGAAGCCCGCGAGTTGCCGATGTTCGACATGCGCCTGATCTTCGCCGCCGGCAGCAGCCAGGACGGCGATGCGCCGGGCCTGGCGGTACTGACCAATGCGATGCTCAACGAAGGCGTGGCCGGCAAAGATGTCGGCGCTATCGCTCAAGGCTTCGAAGGCCTGGGCGCTGACTTTGGCAACGGTGCGTTCAAGGACATGGCGCTGGCGTCGCTGCGCAGCCTCAGTGCCACCGACAAACGCGAGCCTGCGTTGAAGTTGTTCTCCGAAGTTGTCGGCAAACCGACCTTCCCCGCCGATTCGTTTGCGCGCATCAAGAACCAGATGCTCGCCGGCTTCGAATACCAGAAACAGAACCCCGGCAAACTGGCCAGTATCGAGCTGATGAACCGCTTGTACGGCGATCACCCGTACGCGCATTCCAGCGATGGCACGGCGAAAACCGTACCAGCCATCACCCTGGCTCAGTTGAAGACGTTCCATGAAAAAGCCTACGCCGCCGGCAACGTGGTGATAGCGCTGGTGGGGGACCTGTCCCGCGCCGAAGCCGAGGCGATTGCTGCGCAAGTCTCCAGTGCGCTGCCAAAAGGCCCGGCGCTGGCGAAACTGCCGCAACCTGAAGAACCGAAAGCCAGCATCGGCCACATCGAGTTTCCGTCCAAGCAGACCAACCTGATGCTCGCGCAACTGGGCATCGACCGTGACGATCCGGATTACGCCGCACTGTCCATGGGCAACCAGATCCTCGGCGGCGGTGGCTTCGGCACCCGCTTGATGAGTGAAGTGCGCGAGAAGCGCGGCCTGACGTACGGCGTGTATTCGGGCTTCACCCCGATGCAGACGCGCGGCCCGTTCATGATCAACCTGCAAACGCGCGCCGAGATGAGCGAAGGCACGCTGAAACTGGTGCAGGACGTGCTCGCCGACTACCTTAAAACCGGCCCGACCGAAAAAGAACTCGACGATGCCAAGCGTGAACTGGCCGGCAGCTTCCCGCTGTCCACCGCCAGCAACGCCGATATCGTCGGCCAGCTCGGTGCGATGGGTTTCTACAATCTGCCGTTGAGCTATCTGGAGGACTTCATGCAGCAGTCCCAGAGCCTGACAGTCGAACAAGTCAAAGCCGCACTGAACAAACACTTGAGCACGGACAAAATGGTCATCGTCAGCGCTGGCCCGACCGTGCCGCAAAAGCCGTTACCGGCCCCTACTGATAAACCTGCCGAGCAGCCGCTCGGGGTTCCGGAGCATTAATGGCCACTTCCCGTCCAAAAAAACCTGTTCATAACGTGCACAACGGCGTGAACCAACTGCGCATCATCGGCGGTGAATGGCGCAGCCGAAAGCTGAGCTTCCCTGACGCGCCGGGCCTGCGCCCGACCCCGGACCGGGTGCGTGAAACCCTGTTCAACTGGCTCGCGCCGTATGTGGCCGGGGCCAAGGTGCTCGACCCGTTCGCCGGCAGCGGCGCGCTGTTTCTTGAAGCCTTGTCCCGTGGCGCGGCCATGGGCCAGGCGCTGGACGCGAGCAATATCGCGGTGTCCAGCCTGAAGGAACATCTGGGCACGCTGCGTTGCACCACCGGCCAGGTTCAGACTGCCGACGCCTTGCGCTATCTGGAAACCCAGCCAGCAGTGGCTTACGACCTAGTGTTCCTCGACCCGCCGTTCAACCAGAACCTGTTGCCGACCGTATGCACCCTGCTCGAAGAGCGCCAATGGCTGGCGGACGACGCGTGGGTGTACACCGAAAGCGAAACCGCCCCCTCGACGCTTGGCCTGCCGGCCAACTGGCGCCTGCACCGTGAGCAGAAATCCGGGCGCGTCTACTATTCGTTGTGGCAACGAAGCATAGAAACACCTTCTTAAAAATCACCGGGATGGGCAAGTTGCCCATCCTGCTACCCACTCCGCTTGTTTTTCAAACGGCAACACATTCCATGTAGCAGGGTTCTACTGCGTTAACCCATTGTGAACGTGCGAAATAACTCGCATGGACGCAAAGGATTGTTGACGGATGAATGCATCAACCAAAGAAACCCCATCCCGCCCGACTCATGATTTCACGCTTGATAATGGCTTGAGGGTTATCGTGCGCGAAGATCATCGCAAAGCCGAATTCTACTCGACGCTACTCTACAAAGTCGGGTCCAGCTATGAGCATCCTGATGAGCAAGATATTAGCTCTATCGTTATGAATGCACTTGTCGATGACTATGACCATAGCCTTGTGGAGGAAGTGGGCGGCGACTACTTTAACTACGCTGCACAAGACAGCACTTGCATTGAGCTACAGATGCCGCGTGGACAACTTGAAACGGCTTTTGTACTCCAGTCCACGGTGATGAAAAAAGAGCCATCAGACGAAGTATTCCGTCGTCACTGGGATGACAGTATTCTCAAAAGCAAAGAAAAGTCTTCGTTCATTTCAGCCACTTTATTCAGCCCGGAACTGGAAGCATTAATAGAAACAGGGTCGAGCTACTACCAGTCACCCGAGGGTATGACCGCAAGCCTTGAACGTTTAAACCTGGAAAAAATCCGGCATTGGCAAAAAACCTGGTATGGGCCAAACAATGCAGTTCTGGTTGTGGCGGGAGACGTCGAACCAGACGAGGTCAAACGCCTTGCCGAGCACTATTTCGGGGACATTGCCCAAAGCGATGTACCAGACCGTCCCTTTATCCTTGGGCCGTCAGAACCCGGATATCGCCAAATAACACAGCACCTGGATACTAAACGCCCCCTGATGTTGATCATCTTCAACGTACCGAGTTTAGTGACCACAACCGAACCGCATTCCCTCAGGGCGTTGCAAGTACTGAGTTCCGCTCACCTCGACCCGGCGTTCACGGGGGCACATCTTTCTCCACCCGCCTCTAACATGCCTCGATTCAATCGGGGTGATACCCGCCTAAGCCTTGCTTTTCATTTCGAGGGAGATCCAGGCGAAGCGGAAGCTCATTTCTGGGCGTTGTTGGAGGACGTTAAGCGCACGCCGTTCTCCCAGGCCGAACTTGTGGCAGCAATCGAAAACGCCAGCAATGAACAAAAAAACATCAACGACACACTCTCTGAACAGTCGGTAATTATTGGACTTTTAGTTGCAAACGGATTGCCGTGGGAATTGATAGATCTTGAGATCGCGCAACTGGAGAGTGTCACCCCGGATGATATCCAGAAAGCCGCCCAGACCTACCTGATCCGTGAGCGTGCCACAGTTGGTTATATTTTCCCCATGGAACAGTAAAAAGCTCCGGATCGGTTGGCGACATCATCGGATAGATTAGCCATTGCCTGCTTGAGGTGAGGCAGCACCGATAGAAATTCGGGCAGATGCACTACTCGTTGTGGCAACGTATGGCAGAGATCGCCGGTTAACCGACCGGCCTGAAAAGGTGCGCACAGGTTGCGCACCGCTGCATCGAGAGCAATCGTGTCTTTTCCGTCAGAACGCTTCACCCCTGCCTTTGGCCTCGGCAACCCGCACTTGCAGACCTTGTGGGGACCGCTTTGGCGCAAAACCACGCACATCGAGCGCGAACGCGAACGCTTATGGCTCGAAGATGGCGACTTTCTTGACCTGGACTGGCACGGCCCACACAGCGCCGATGCACCGCTGGTGCTGGTGCTGCATGGCCTGACCGGCTCTTCCAATTCGCCTTACGTGGCCGGCGTGCAAAAAGCCTTGGGCGACCAAGGCTGGGCCAGCGTCGCGCTGAACTGGCGCGGCTGCTCGGGTGAACCGAATCTGTTGCCGCGCAGCTACCATTCCGGCGCCAGTGAAGATTTGGCCGAAACCATCAAGCACCTGCGGGCCAAGCGGCCACTCGCGCCGCTGTATGCGGTCGGTTATTCCCTCGGCGGCAATGTTTTGCTCAAACACTTGGGCGAGACCGGCAGCGACAGCGGCGTGCTCGGTGCTGTAGCGGTGTCGGTGCCGTTTCGGCTCGATCAGTGCGCCGATCGTATCGGCCAGGGTTTTTCGAAGGTGTATCAGGCGCACTTCATGCGCGAGATGGTCGCCTACATCAAGAACAAGCAGCGGCAGTTCCAGCATGACGGGCGCGAGGATGGCCTGGCGGAATTGGCCGCGCTGGGTTCGCTGGAAAACATGCGCACGTTCTGGGATTTCGATGGCCGGGTCACCGCGCCGCTGCACGGCTTCACCGATGCGCAGGATTACTATCGCCGCGCCTCTAGCCGCTACTTTCTGGGCGAAATCCGCACGCCGACGCTGATCATTCAGGCCGCCGACGACCCGTTCGTATTTCCTCACAGCCTGCCGCAGGCCGAGGAACTGTCCGCCAGCACTCAATTCGAACTGCAAGCCAAGGGTGGGCATGTCGGCTTCGTCGATGGCTCGTTCCGGCAGCCGGGTTACTACCTGGAACGGCGCATCCCGCAATGGCTGGCCGCTGCAGGTCGCGGGTAAACCGATGGACATCGATCAGGGCGAGTCGATCCGTTTCTGGCAAACGGCGCCTTTGGCCGGGGTCGAGTTGTTGTCCGCACGCTACATCGAACACCGTTTTGCCCCGCACGTGCATGACGGTTACGTGATCGGCATGATCATGGCCGGCGCCCAACGTTACCGCTATCGCGGCGCCGAACACCTGGCGGGCAGCGGCACGCTTGTTTTGATCAACCCTGACGAGTTGCACACCGGCCACAAAGGCACGGAAGACGGTTGGTTGTACCGGGCGTTTTATCCCGACAGCGGGCAGATTCTGTCGCTGCTCGATGAGCTGGAACTGCCGACCCATAACCTGCCGGCATTTGGCGCCACGCTGTATCGCGATCCGGATCTGGTGAAGGGCTTCTGCCAACTGCATCGTTTGCTTGAAACGCCCTCCACCGCCCTGCAACAGCAGACTGCCTGGCGAGAGTTGATGTTGTCGCTGCTGCAACGTCACGCCGCCGTTCCGGATGCCGGCAAACCCGGCAAGGAACACCGGGCGGTGACGCAGGCCAAGGAACTGCTGCAAGCGCAATTGGCGGCGCCGCCGTCGCTGGAAGAACTCGCGGCAGCGGTCAATCTGTCGCCCTTTCATTTCGCCCGGGTATTCCGTAGCGCCACCGGCATGCCACCGCACACCTGGTTGATGCAGCAGCGCATCGCTCGGGCGCGGGCGTTGTTGCAGGGCGGCTGTTTGCCGTTGGAAGTGGCGACACAACTGGGGTTTGCCGACCAGAGTCATCTGAGTCGACAGTTCAAGCAGGTTTACGGGGTGGGGCCGGGGGCGTATCGCAGAGCACTTCTGTAGGAGCCAGCTTGCTGGCGATTGGGGCAACGCGGTCTGTCTGAAACACCGTGGCGTCCTTATCGCCGGCAAGCCGGCTCCTACAGGGATTTGTGTTTATTCGCCGGTGGCGATTCCACGCGCGGGGTCGTTGATCCATTCGCTCCACGAACCGGCATACAATGAACCCAAGGGATATCCCGCGAGGCACAAGGCGAACAGGTTATGGCACGCCGTCACGCCGGAACCGCAATACGCCACCAGATCGGTCGGCGAACGTTGACCGAGTTTCGCGGCAAAGCGCTGCTTGAGCTGATCGGCCGGCAGAAAACGCCCGTCGCTGCCCAGGTTGTCGGTGAATGCCGCACATTGCGCGCCGGGAATGTGCCCGGCAATCGGGTCGATCGGCTCCACTTCACCCTTGAAGCGCGGCAAGGCGCGGGCATCGAGCAAGGTCAAATCGGGCTGGCCGAGACGGTGCTGAAGCTGTTCGGCGTTCAACAGCAACGTATTGTCCGGCGTTCCCGCGAAGGTGCCACGTTCAATACCGGGCGCATCAAGGCTCAAGGGCAAACCCGCCGCGTGCCAGGCCTTGAGCCCGCCATCGAGGATAAACACGCCGTCACGCTTGCCCAGCCAGGCCAGCAACCACCACGCCCGCGCCGCGTAGGCACCGGGGCCGTCGTCATACAAAACCACATCGCTGTCGGCATTGATGCCCCAGGCTTGCAGGCGTTCGATCAAGTCCGCAGGTTGCGGCAACGGATGGCGCCCGGTCACGCCCTTGACCACCGCTCCGCTCAAATCACGCTCAAGATCGGCGAAGCTCGACCCGGCGATGTGCCCTTCGGCATAGCTGCGCTGGCCGTAGTCCGGGTCTTCGAGGGCAAAACGACAATCAAGAATCACCAACCCCGGCTGGTCCTTTTTCAGGTCCAGTGCTTGCGGGCTGATCAGTTGCGCAATGGGCATAACGGGCTCCTGTGAGATGGTCGATTTTGAATCCTACTGCACTTCTTCCAGCGCCTGGGCCAGCGGCACGTAAAACTCCTCGTACAGCGCGTTCACCGCATCGCGAGACTGATCGGTGACAAAACCGGCCTCCAGCACCAGCACCTGATACACGCCGCGCTTGATCGCTTGCTCGCTCAGGTGATTGGAATTTTCCCGCGTGGTGCACAGGAAACGCACCCAGGACGTGAGGATGATCCACGCATTGAGCGTCAGGGATTCAATCTGCACCTTATCCATGGACAGGATGCCGGCCTCGACGAATCCCGCGTAGATGTGCGTGCCATAGATCAGGCAGCGCTGGGAAAAGCGCCGATAACGGGCGGCGAGTTCCGGATCGCTGTCGAGCAAGTGCTCGAGATCACGATGTAAAAACCGGTAGCGCCACATCGCCGCCAGCAACTCCTGAAGGTAGAAGCGCTTGTCTTCAACCGTCGCGGCGCGCCCCTGGGGCGGGCGCAGGAAGCTGTCCACCAGGCTTTCGTACTCACTGAACAGCACGGCGATGATCGCCTGCTTGTTGGGGAAGTGGTAGTAGAGGTTGCCCGGAGAAATGTCCATGTGGGCAGCAATGTGGTTGGTGCTGATGCTGCGCTCACCCTGCTGGTTGAACAGCTCCAGGCTGTTCTGCACGATGCGCTCGCTGGTTTTGATCCGAGGGGCCATGGCTTGAGCTTTAATTCAGAGTGCGTTGAGGGGCATCTTACGACCTAACCGCGAGCGGATAAAACAACGCGATGTCAGGATCTCATTTGACTTTCTAGAGCATAGACTCTAAAAAGTTCTTCACTACAATAAATCCGGAGCCGACCATGACTGCTGACATCGCCTACCTGCAGAAGCTGCAGCAGCCTCTGGAGGAACTTCAAAACCGCTTCGACGACCTGCGCGCAGCCTATGCCGCCAACCCGATGCCGCCCGCCGCCCAGCGACTTCAATGGCTCAAAGCCCTGCGCGATTTGTTGAGCAATGAACGTCAGGCCCTGATCGATGCGATCAGCCAGGACTTCAGCCACCGCAGCGCCGATGAAACCCTGCTCGCCGAACTGATGCCCAGCCTGCACGGCATTCACTATGCCAGTCAGCACCTCAAAGGCTGGATGAAACCCTCGCGACGCAAGGTCGGCGTGGCCTTTCAGCCGGCCTCGGCGAAAGTCGTTTACCAGCCGCTGGGCGTGGTCGGGGTGATCGTGCCGTGGAACTACCCGCTGTTTCTGGCCATCGGCCCTTTGGTTGGCGCGTTGTCGGCGGGCAATCGGGTGATGCTCAAACTCAGCGAATCGACCCCCGCCACCGGTCTGCTGCTCAAGGAATTGCTGGGCCGGATCTTCCCCGAAGACCTGGTTTGCGTGGTGCTCGGCGAGGCCGATATCGGCGTGGCGTTCTCCCGCCTGCGCTTCGATCACCTGCTGTTCACCGGCGCCACCAGCATCGGCAAACACGTGATGCGCGCGGCGGCCGAGAACCTGACGCCGGTAACGCTGGAACTGGGCGGCAAGTCCCCGGCCATTGTCTCTCGTGATGTGCCGTTGAAGGACGCCGCTGAACGCATTGCGTTCGGCAAGACGCTCAACGCCGGGCAAACCTGCGTCGCCCCGGACTACGTAATGGTCCCGGAAGACCGCGTGGGTTCTTTCGTCGAAGCCTACCGTCAGGCGGTTCGCGGGTTTTATCCGACACTGGCTGACAACCCGGACTACACCGCGATCATCAATGACCGACAACTGGCCCGGCTCAACGGCTACATCAGCGACGCCACCAGCAAGGGCGCGCTGCTGATTCCGCTGTTCGACCAGGGCCAGGGCCGGCGCATGAGCCATAGCCTGCTGCTGAACGTCACCGACGAGATGATGGTGATGCAGGACGAAATCTTCGGTCCGCTGCTGCCGATCGTTCCGTACAAGGATCTGGATGAAGCGTTTGCCTACATCAACCAGCGACCTCGTCCGCTGGCGCTGTATTACTTCGGCTACGACAAGCGCGAACAAAACCGCGTCCTGCACGAGACCCATTCCGGAGGCGTGTGCCTGAACGACACGTTGCTGCACGTCGCGCAGGACGACATGCCCTTCGGTGGCATCGGCCCCTCGGGCATGGGCCATTACCACGGCCACGAAGGTTTCCTGACCTTCAGCAAGGCCAAAGGTGTGCTGATCAAACAGCGTTTCAACGCGGCGAAACTGATCTACCCGCCGTACGGAAAAACCATTCAGAAACTGATCCAGAAGCTGTTTATCCGCTAACGACCTTCACCGCCGGGTAATAACAATAATGAGCCCTAGCCTGTCCGATACACCCGCGCTGTCACGGCGCGGCCTGCTTAAATTCAGCCTTGGCGCGAGCGCGTTTCTTGCCACCGCCGGACTCGGCGCGAGCCTCAGCGGGTGTTCGTCGAGCATCCCGGCCAGCGGTTTCGCGATCCTGCGCAGCGGCGATCTGTTGTTTTTGCGGGCACTGATTCCGGTGATGCTCGATGGCGCCGTGGTCGCCGGGAAAATGCCGATGGCACTCGACCAGACCCTGCACTGCCTGGATAACGGCCTGAATCACCTGTCGCCGGAAATGCTCAAGCTCACTCAGCAGTTGTTCGATGTGCTGGGGATGGCCGTGACTCGTGGGCCGCTGACCGGGATCTGGGGCAGTTGGGAAAACGCCAGTGCCGATGAGATCCGGCACTTTCTTGATCGCTGGGAAAACAGCTCGTTGAGTCTGTTGCGCATGGGGCATAGCTCGTTGCTGCAACTGGTGATGATGGCGTGGTACAGCCGGGCTGAGTCGTGGGCGCATTGTGGGTATCCCGGGCCGCCTACGGTTTGAGACCGAGTTGGCCCCTTCGCGGGCAAGCCTCGCTCCTACAGGGATCGCGCGCCCCCTGTAGGAGCGAGGCTTGCCCACGAAGGCGGCCTGATGAACGACACATTTCTCAATATAAAAACAAGAGAACCCGAATATGCCCGTACCCGATCCGTTCCGCGAAGGCATGGCCCGTGGCTGGAAAACCCACAACGGCTCGCAACTGACCCAGGACCTGGCCCTCGAAGCGGACGTGGCGATCATCGGCAGCGGCGCGGGCGGCGGCACCACCGCTGAAATCCTCAGCGCCGCCGGCTACAAGGTGCTGTTGATCGAAGAAGGTCCGCTCAAGACCAGCAGCGACTTCAAGATGCTTGAAGACCAGGCCTACACCAGCCTCTATCAGGAAGGCATCGGCCGCATGAGCAAGGACGGCGCGATCACCATCCTTCAGGGCCGCGCAGTGGGCGGCACCACGCTGATCAACTGGACCTCGAGTTTCCGCACGCCGGAGCCGACGCTCGAACACTGGGCCCGGGAGCATAACGTCAAAGGCCACAGCCCGGCCGAGATGGCGCCTTGGTTCGAGAAAATGGAGCAACGTCTGGGCGTCGCACCCTGGATGGTCCCGCCGAACGCCAACAACGATGTGATTCGCAAAGGCTGCGAGCAGCTCGGCTACAGTTGGCACGTGATCCCGCGCAACGTGCGCGGCTGCTGGAACCTTGGCTACTGCGGCATGGGCTGCCCGACCAACGCCAAGCAATCGATGATGGTCACGACGATCCCGGCGACCCTGGAAAAGGGTGGCGAACTGCTTTACCTGGCCCGCGCCGAGAAACTGATGATCAAGGACGGCAAGGTCACCGGCCTGCAATGCGTGGCGATGGATGATCGTTGCGTTGCGCCCACGGGCAAGACGATTACGGTCAAGGCGCGGCATTACGTGCTGGCCGGCGGCGGCATAAACAGTCCCGCGTTGCTGTTGCGTTCCGACGCGCCCGATCCGCACAAACGTCTGGGCAAGCGCACCTTCCTGCATTTAGTGAACATGTCGGCCGGGCTGTTCGACGAGGTGATAAACCCGTTCTACGGCGCGCCGCAGTCGATCTATTCCGACCATTTTCAATGGCAGAACGGCACCACCGGCCCGATGGCCTACAAACTCGAAGTGCCGCCCCTGCACCCGGCGCTGGCGGCCACATTGCTCGGCGGTTTTGGCCAGGAAAGCGCCCGACACATGGAAAACCTGCCGCATACCCACGCCATGCTGGCGTTGCTGCGCGATGGCTTTCACCCGGACAGCCCCGGTGGCAGCGTCGAATTGCGCGGCGACAACACGCCCGTGCTCGATTATCAGGTTTCACCCTACGCCTGGGACGGCCTGCGCCGCGCCTTCCACAGCATGGCCGAGATCCAGTTCGCCGGCGGCGCCAACGCCGTGATGCCGATGCACGCCGATGCGCGCTATGTGAAAACCCTGGCCGAGGCGCGCACGCTGATCGACGGCCTGAGCCTTGAGTTGTATCGCACACGCTTGGGCAGTGCCCATGTGATGGGCGGTTGCGCCATGGGCGAAGACCCGAAAAACGCCGTGACCGACAGCCTCGGTCGGCACCATCAGCTCAGCAACCTGTCGATCCATGACGGCTCGCTGTTCCCCACCAGCATTGGCGCAAACCCGCAATTGTCGGTCTACGGGCTGACGGCGCAACTGGCGACTTCGTTGGCCGAACGTTTGAAAAACCCATGAAAAGAGCGAATATTCCTATCGTCTATAGTGCTTTCTTACCCAACAGGCGACTTGGCCGACCGGGAAGGCTGCGATACCATCCGACTCCCCAACGGACTCCCGCCAGGACGACGCGATGAACCGAGTGTTGTACCCAGGTACCTTCGACCCTATTACCAAGGGCCATGGCGATCTGGTCGAACGCGCCGCGCGCCTGTTCGATCATGTGATCATCGCCGTCGCCGCCAGCCCGAAGAAAAACCCGTTGTTTCCCCTGGAACAGCGTGTGGAGCTGGCCCGCGAGGTCACTAAACATCTGCCGAACGTAGAAGTCGTCGGCTTTTCGACGCTGTTGGCGCATTTCGCCAAAGAGAAGAATGCCAACGTGTTCCTGCGTGGTTTGCGCGCGGTCTCGGACTTCGAATACGAATTTCAGCTGGCCAACATGAACCGTCAGTTGGCGCCGGATGTGGAAAGCCTGTTTCTTACACCGTCCGAGCGCTATTCGTTCATTTCCTCGACGCTGGTCCGTGAAATCGCGGCGTTGGGCGGCGATATCACCAAGTTCGTCCACCCTGCGGTGGCGGACGCCCTGACACTTCGATTTAAAAAATAACACCGACTGTAGGAGCCGGCTTGCTGGCGATAGGACCGCTGCGGTGTCTCAGACTGACCGCGGTGTTGCTATCGCCAGCAAGCCGGCTCCTACAGAACGTCGCGCCCGCGTGCACTGCGCTCTCCAATGCGGCACAATTGCGCATTGGTTTTTAGCGCCCGGGCCTGCCGCCCCGGCTGGAGTTAGCATGTCCCTGATCATCACCGACGATTGC
Source organism: Pseudomonas sp. BF-R-01 (assembly GCF_019946615.1). Classification (NCBI taxonomy): domain Bacteria; kingdom Pseudomonadati; phylum Pseudomonadota; class Gammaproteobacteria; order Pseudomonadales; family Pseudomonadaceae; genus Pseudomonas; species Pseudomonas sp. BF-R-01. The sequence continues at coordinate 2,577 of NZ_JAGYFX010000035.1, read as the reverse complement.
ATCAACTGCGACGTCTGCGAACCCGAGTGCCCGAACGCCGCCATTTCCCAGGGCGAAGAGATCTACGTGATCGACCCGAACCTGTGCACCCAGTGTGTCGGCCACTACGACGAACCTCAGTGCCAGCAAGTGTGCCCGGTGGATTGCATTCCACTGGACGAAGCGCATCCGGAGACTGAAGAGCAGTTGATGGAGAAGTACCGGAAGATTACCGGTAAGGCGTGAGCCATGAGGCGTCTGTGAGGACGCCTTCGCGGGCAAGCCTCGCTCCTACAGGATTTACACGACCCTTGTAGGAGCGAGGCTTGCCCGCGAAGCTTTTAGACTTCACTCCCGCTGCTCAAACCCCTCCCCAATACATCCCAGACACCTCACGAACGCCGCTTTCGCCGGGTCGACCACCAACGCCTGTCCCGCGTCGCCGACATTGCCGCCCAGCGCGGTAAACGGCAACGACACCACAAACGCCCCCGCGCCAATCACCGTTGCCACGACCAGCAAGGGTCGGGCAATCAGCAAGTCGCCGAGCATGGCGTACGCCGGGGGATTCTGGATGGTGTAGCGCGGGTCACCGCTGCCGGTATTGGCTGCCAGTACTGGTGCACCGGCACTCAGCAGCAAAACCACGGCAAGGGTTCGGAACAGGTTCATGGCACAGTCCTTCGACTAGGCAGTGAGAACACTGACTATAGACCGCAGGAATATCAGCTCTGGCAGCGCGGGCAAAAGACGCTGGCGCGCTGCCCGAGTTTGACTTCCCGCAGTTCTGTTCCGCAGACCTTGCACGACTGACTGCCACGGCCGTACACGAACAATTCCTGCTGGAAATAACCGGGCTGACCGTCGCCGCCGATAAAGTCGCGCAACGTCGTACCGCCGCGCTCGATGGCAGCGGCCAGGATGCGTTTGATCTCGATCGCCAATTTCAAATAGCGCGCCCGGGAAATGCTCTTGGCCTCGCGGCGCGGGTCGATACCGGCCGCAAACAGCGCTTCGGTCGCATAGATATTGCCCACGCCGACCACCACGGCGTTGTCCATGATGAACGGTTTGACCGCCATCGAACGCCCGCGAGACTGCTGGAACAAGCGCTCGCCGTCGAACAGGTCGGTCAACGGTTCCGGCCCCAGGCGAATCAGCAATTCATGGTTGAGCGGATCGAGGCTCCAGAGCATCGCGCCGAACCGTCGCGGGTCCGTGTAACGCAGGGCCAGGCCCGATTCCAGCTCGATATCCACATGCTCATGCTTGGCGGCCGGCAGGCCGACTTCCACCAGGCGCAGATTGCCCGACATGCCCAAGTGGCTGATCAGCGTGCCGACTTCGGCGTTGATCAGCAGGTACTTGGCGCGCCGTTCCACCAGCACGATACGCTGGCCGGAGAGCCGCACATCCAGGTCTTCAGGGATCGGCCAGCGCAGGCGACGGTCACGCACGATCACCCGGCTGACGCGCTGGCCTTCCAGGTACGGCGCAATACCGCGGCGGGTGGTTTCGACTTCCGGCAGTTCAGGCATGGTGCTCTCGAGTCAGGTGCTGACGGCACTCAGCGGTGAGTGCCGAGGTCGCGAATCGTTTGTTTGAGGGTTTCGAAGTCGTAGTCCGAGAGGCCCACGTAGTCGAGCACCAGCGGCGCGATGGTGTTCCATTCACGGTCCTCGCTCTGGTTGCCCAGTACCCGGTAGGACGCACAAATATGCTCGGCCATTTTCAGGATCGCCAACAGGTTTTTCAGCTGGCTATTGCGCGAGGACTCATCGCTGAAAATCGCCAGCGCATTGTGGTGATTGGCGATCGCCGTGCTCACATGCTCCGGCAGGCGCCAGGATTTGGCCGTGTAATAACCCACCACCGCATGGTTGGTATTGAACACCCGATTTTCTGTGTCCACCACGCGGCATTCGGCACTGGCGCTGGCGTAGGCTTCTTCCAGCGTGGTCATGTAGTCGGGGAAGCGCTGCAGCATCAGCGGCACGCCGCAGTCGTGGAACAGGCCCAGGGCGTACGCTTCATCGCCGGCCTGGACGCCGATGCGCTTGGCCAGGGTCAGGCAGGTCATCGCCACGTCTTGAGCGGTGTCCCAGAAACGATTCAGGGTAACGATGGTGTCATCGTTCATTTCACCCTTGATCGACTGCGCGTTGATCAGGTTGATGATCGAACGGCTGCCCAGCAGGTTTACTGCACGCTGGATCGAGGCGATCTTGTTGCTCAAGCCGTAATACGGCGAGTTGACGATTTTCAGGAGGGCACCAGAGAGGCCCGGGTCCTGGGAGATCAGCTTGGCGATCACTTCCAGATCCGGGTCGGGCATGTACTGCTCCATCTGCAGATCCACCATGATCTGCGGCTGGGCCGGCACGCTGATGCCTTGCAGGGACTGTTGGATCTGTTCGGTGGTCAGCTCTTGGGACATAAGTACACACTCTGGGACAGGCGCCGATTCTAACCTTTATAAAGTTGGATCCGACACACCGGCGGGCAACATCGGCCAAAGTTTCATTTCCGTGGAGCATTTGAAATTGCCTTCGCGGGCAAGCCTCGCTCCTACATTTGGAATGCGTCCCCCTGTAGGAG
>NZ_JAGYFX010000034.1:0-58261 GCF_019946615.1 Pseudomonas sp. BF-R-01 | reverse complement strand
ACAGTGACAGCAGTGGCGGCGTCAGCAGCGACGAATTGGAAGCCGCGCTGCAGGCCGGTCGCGAGAAAAACAGCAACAGCGCAACCGCTCAGGCGAACGTGACTGAAGCGCTGAATAAAATGATCGCCAACCTGAGCAAGCAGTACTCGCTCGACAAGGTGGCGACGGTGGGCAAGTACCTGAACGTTACAAGCTAATTGTAGGAGCCGGCTTGCCGGCGATCGGATCACCGCGGCGTTTGAGGTGAAACGCGGTGATGCCATCGCCGGCAAGCCGGCTCCTACAATTTATCGGCCATGAGTTTACGGTCGGCGATCTTCCACCCGCGCCTGACTCTTGCTCCAGTCGGTCAACAGGCTGTACGCCACGGCCAGCAACGTCGGCCCGATAAACAGACCGATGAACCCGAACGCAATCAACCCGCCAAACACGCCCAACAGCACGATCACCAACGGCAAATTGCCGCCACGACTGATCAGGTAAGGCTTGAGCACGTTGTCGACCCCACTGATGATGAACGTCCCCCACATTCCAAGGAACACCGCCATACCGTATTCGCCCTTCCAGGCGAGCCACGCCGTGGCCGGAATCCACACCAGCGGTGGCCCCATGGGAATCAGGCTCAGCAAGAAGGTGACGATGCCCAGCACCAGTGCCCCCGGCACCCCGGCAATCAGGAAGCCGATCAGCGCCAGCACCGCTTGCGCCGCCGCAGTCCCGATCACGCCGTTCACCACCCGTTGCACCGTACCCGCCACCAGTTCGATGTAATAACCGGCGCGGTCACCGATCAACCGTTGCAGCAGCCCATGGACAAACGCCGCCAAACGCGGCCCGTCCCGGTAGAAAAAGAACACGAACACAATGCTGAGTGTCAGCTCGAGAATGCCGCCGCCAATCTGTGCACTGCGCGCCAGCAACCAGTTGCCGACCTGCCCCAGATAAGGTTTGAGCGACACCATCATCGCCGCGCCCTGCTGATCGATGCTGTTCCAGATCACCACCAGACGCGCACCCACCAAAGGAATACTGCCCAGCCATGTCGGCGCCTCGGGCAGGCCATCCATCTGCACGTCCTTGATGAACGCCGTGGCATCACGCACATGGTCCGCGAGATTGAAACCCAGCCACACCAGCGGCACCGCCACCAGCAACATCCAGCCGAGGGTCAGCAATGCCGCCGCCAGGGACTCTCGCCCATTGAGCCAACGGGTCAGCAAGCGCATCAGCGGCCAACTGGCGAACGCAAGCACCGCGCCCCAGAACATGGCCGACCAGAACGGCGCCATCACCCAGAAGCTCGCGCCAAACAGCACCAGCAGCAGGATCTGCACCAACAGTCGATCGTTATTGATCATCCACGTCTCGAAAAAAGTCAGTCAGCCAATAAGAGTAGGCGAACGTGGCAAGCACGTCCGCCTGCCACAGCTTATCGCAACAGTTCGATGTGCAGGCCAGAGCCTTCGACGCTGCCGGTTTCCATCCTGGCCGTACGCACACCCTGGCCGATCAGGGCCTGGCGCCAGGCTTCGGCCTTCGGCCCGGACACACTGACCCGCAACGTGGTGTCCAGGTTCAGCCCTCGGGAGATCAGGCGCAGCCAGGTATCGTCAGGGTCGCCGGTCAGCTTGGGGAAATCGAGCTCGCCGGTGCTCTTGAGTTCTCGAAGCAAGGTGGCGGAAGTCGGCAGCAAATCACCCAGCGGCGCTGCGGCGTCGAACTGCTCGACGTGCAAATAGGCTTTGCGATTGCCGCGAGTGATGCTGTAGAGCGCCACCAGGGTGTTGTCCCGCGGCGCCGCCAGACGCAACAACAGGTAGGCCTGCTGATCGTCGGCCCCATAGAGCTTGGCATTGCCGAAGACCTCATTGGCCCACAGGCTGCTCTCGCCGCAATCGCGGGCCTGGCACCAGAACAGCAACTGGGCGTCCTGCTTCTGCAAGGCTTCGCGAGCCGCCGTGAAGGCTTCGGTGGAGGAATGCTCCGCAGGCAGTTCGTAGGTCACCGACGTGGTTTGGCCGCGGGCGCTGACCTGACCGTCGAAACGCAACTGCCCACTGATCTTGCGGATCGAGCCCAACGGGTAGATCCGTTCGAGTTCAGCGGTAGGGCGATAGTCGACGATCTGCGAATCGGCCAGGCGCGGCACGATCGGCAGGTCCTGACTGCCCGGCACATCGGCGGCAAACAGAGAAGGACTGAAACAACACAGCATTAGCAGACTGAGTGATCGCATGGACAGGCTCATCGGATCAGCATGGCCTGGGCACCCTTGACGACACTGGCGTCGTCGATGCGCTCGGGCACCAGCAAACCGCGCTGCACCGCCGGACGCGCCGCCATCGTCGCCATCCAGCGTTGCAAGGCCGACAAGCCGTCCACTGCCACACCGGACCACTCGTGACCACGGACCCACGGATAGGTCGCGATGTCGGCAATGCTGTATTCGTCCGCCAGAAACTCTACGTCTTGCAGGCGCGTGTCGAGCACTTCATACAGGCGTCGGGTTTCATGCTGATAACGGTCGATGGCGCCCTGGAGCTTTTCCGGAAAGTAACGGAAAAACACGTTGGCCTGGCCCTGCATCGGACCGATTCCACCCATCTGGAACATCAGCCACTGCAGCACCACCGAGCGCCCCTTCGGGTCCTTGGGCAACAGTTTGCCGCTCAGTTCTGCCAGATAAATCAGGATGGCGCCGGATTCGAACACGGCAAAATCGCCGTTGGCGCGGTCGACAATCGCCGGGATCCGGCCATTGGGGTTGATCTTGAGGAAGTCCGCGGACTTCTGTTCCTTTTTGTCGAAACTCAGGGCGTGCACCGTGTAGGGCAGGCCGAGTTCCTCGAGCACGATAGAGACCTTGTGGCCATTCGGGGTCGCAGCGGTGTAGAGATCTATCATGGTTGTCTCCCATTTCAACCCGCCCAGCCTCGACAGTTGCCCGGCGCAAGTCAAGGAACGGCGAAGAACCGATTGAAACAGTCTGCGACAAGGTCGGCACCGGATTCGTCATTCAGGTGCAAATGATGACCGCCAGGCAGCTGTTCACGGCTAAAGGGTAGACGCTCCAGCAACTCGGGATGTTTGGCGAGCATGCCGTCGGCCGCAACGACCAGCAGCGCAGGACAACTGACGCGCTGGACGAAGGCCATGGCTTGTTCGGTGGTCAGACGCAGCGGCGATGGCAGCGTCAGACGGCTATCGGTGCGCCAGGTGTAACCGCCCGGCACTGGCATCAAGCCGCGTTGCGCCAGCAATTCGGCGGCCTCGCGACTGACCGCCACCAAACCTTTCATACGCGCTTCGATGGCGCGATCCAGGGTGTTGTAGACCGGTTTGCTTTTCTCTCGCAGGTCCAGTTGCGCTTGCAGGGCCATGCCCATGCGCTCGGCAGCATTTTCGCCTTTGTCTGTAGGAGGAATGATGCCGTCGATCAAGGCCAGGTGCGTAACCCGCTCCGGCAGCGACCCGGCGATGATCAGCGAAGCGATCGCCCCCATGGAGTGCCCCATCAGCGCAAAACGCTTCAAGCCCAGCTGTTCGGCGACTTGCAGCACATCATGGGCGTAGTCCCACATCGCGTAGCCGGCACCCGTCGGGCGATGCCCGGAATGACCGTGACCGGCCATGTCCAGCGCGATGATGCGCAGCCCTTTGAGCTTCGGCGCCAACCGGGCAAAGCTGTTGGCGTTGTCCAGCCAGCCGTGCAAGGCAATCACCGGCAAACCGTCTTCGGGGCCGAACAGGTGCGCCGCCAGCTCAATGTGCGGCAGGCTCAGGCGGACTTCTTCGACGGCATGGTTCATGCGCAATCCTGCTGATGACGAGCGTCCCAGCGGCTGAACAGGTTTTTCAGCAGCGTGGCGGTGTCCTGGGGACGTTCGAGGGGAAACATGTGGCCGCCGGGCATGGTCAGGGATTCGCCCAACGGCATGCGCCCGACAGAATTGGCGTGATGGCGCATCACCACGCGGCTTTTGTGCCCTCGCACCACCGCCAGCGGCACTTTCAGTTGCCGTGCGCGACCGGGACTGGTGTGGGGCACGCCCCGGTAGATGCTGATTTCCGTGGCGGGATCGAAACGCAGACGCAGTTTGTCGCCGACCTGATGCAGGCCGTGTTGCAGGTAAGCGTCGAAACATTCAGGGTCGAAACCGCGGAACAGCGTTTTACCGGCGAAATAACGGCGGGCACTCTCGATATCGGCGAACTCTTCGCGACGCCCCAATGTGCGGCCGGCCGGGGTCAGGCGGTCGATAAAACCGAAACGCTTGGCCGCGAGGATCACCCATTGATCGGCGCGGGTCAGCACCGGTGAATCGAGCATCACCACGCCGCGATACAGCTCGGGACAACGCAATGCCGCATGCAGGTGCAGCACGCCGCCGAAGGAATGGCCGACGCCCCACACCGGTTCCGCCTGTTGCTTGAGGTGATGAATCAGCTCGTCGACCAGGTTGTGCCAGTTGTCATCCGCCGGGAAACGCGGGTCATGGGCGTGCTGCTCCAGATGCGTCACCTGATACTCGGGCGCCAGCGCCGCGAACAACTTGCCGTAGGTCCCGGAGGGGAACCCATTGGCGTGGGCGAAAAATATCTGCTGCGACATACCGGTCGTTCCATCAAACGAAAAACAGAACCTGATTGTCCGCAAGCCCACCGGGAACCGCAATGACCGTAACTGCCAGGAATGATGACAGTCGTGCCGTGGCTATGAGCGGCACGTTGGGTCGGACCTGTTATTTATGACAGTTGACAGTCAATCCTCATGACGCGGATAAGAGCACTGTCGCCAAGCTTCGGGCAATGCCTGTCATGACCCACGCCAACACGCCCGCTATTGCAGTGATCGACTCCCGCGGTCTGGGCGTGCGTGCCGTGGCGTATCACCGCCGCGACAACTCTGCAGCCGAAAGCTGCATTACCCAGCAGGTCCACGATGTTGCCGGGCGTGCCGTACTGAGCCGCGATCCACGGTTGTTTCGTTTACATCAGACAGGCCAGAGCGCCGCCAATCAAATCAGCGTGTTCAGCCTGTCGGGCGCCCTGTTGTTGTCCGAAAACAGTGATGCCGGCTGGCGCCTGGGCTTGCTCGCCGAGGACGGACAAGGCGTCGAAGGATGGGATCAGAAGCTCACCCATAGCCGCCTGCACTACGACGGGCAGCGCCGGCCGATCGCTTCATTCGAGAACGCCCACGGTGAAGCGCAACGCTGCATCGCGAGGTTTGCCTACGCGGCTGCCAGCGCCGATGAAAGCCTTAACCTGTGTGGCCAACTGATTCGCCAGGACGACACCGCAGGCACTTTGCACTACCTCTCGTTCGGCATTGGCGGCACACCGCTGCAACACAGCCGAACTTTTGTCGAAGATCCGCAATGGTCCGTGGATTGGCCCGTGACGGAAAGCGAACGCGATGGTTTTCTGGAGGATGATCCAGCGATCACCCGCCTTCACTGCAACGCCGTGGGCGACCCCATCAGGCAGGCCGACGCAAAAGGTAATACTCAAGCGTTCATTCAGACCCGTGCAGCCGAGCTGAAAGAAGTTCGCCTGACACTGGCCGGACAGACCGAGGAAAAAACCCTGGTCAGTGACATCCAGTACAACGCTTTCGGTCAGGTCGAGCGGCAACGTGCAGGGAATGGCGTTGTTTCGTGTGCGACTTTTCGCCCTGAAGACGGGCGCCTGGAACATCTGAAGGCTTACGTGCCAGATCAACCTGCGATCCAGGACCTGACTTACGAGTACGACGCCACAGGCAATATCACTGGCCTGACCGACACTGCCGACCCGACTCGCTATCACCGCAATCAGCGGATCGAACACACCCATCGCTACCGTTATGACAGCCTTTACCGACTGATAGCCGCCACCGGCCGACAGCTTCGCAATGCCGGCGGCGGGCCGCAGTTACCGGCGTTCCAATCTGCGCCCGACCCCGGGCAACTGGAAAATTACACGCGTATTTACACCTACGATGCCGCCGGCAACCTGGAAGTCATGCAGCATCAGGCCGACAGTGCCAGCCGCACCGAACGTACTGCCATCGCCGCTTCCAGCAATCGCAGCCTGCCTCAAAAGACCAATGGCGAGTTACCCGACGACAACGACATTGCCGCCAGTTACGACCTGAACGGCAACCGCATGACCCTCCAACCGGGACAAGACTTGCTGTGGGATTTACGCAACCAATTGCGCCAGGTCGATCGAGTGGTGCGCGAGGACGAGCCTGACGACACCGAGATTTACCTCTATGACGGCAGCGGCCAACGCCTGCGAAAGATCCGTCAGGCCTACACCGGCACGTTGACCCGCACCCACGAAACCCGCTACCTGCCGGGTGTGGAAATTCGCTCGTGCGCTGACGAAATCCTTCATGTCATCACGGTGGAGGCCGGGCGCGGCAAGGTGCAGATACTTCATTGGGAGAAAAAACCTGCGTCAGGCATTCCCCAGGACCAGCATCGCTACAGCTTCACCGATCATCTGAAGTCCAGCACCGTCGAGCTGGATGAAGCTGCGCGATTGATCACGTGGGAAAGCTACTACCCGTACGGTGGAACCTGCTGGTGGGCGGGGCGCAGCAAGCTGGAAGCCAGTTACAAAACCATTCGTTATTCGGGACAGGAGCGGGATGCCACGGGTTTGTATTACTACGGGTTTCGCTACTACATGCCTTGGTGTCAGCGGTGGCTGAGCGCGGATCCTGCGGGGACCGCTGACGGGTTGAATCTGTATGCGATGGTTCACGCAAATCCGGTGGGGCATGTAGATATCGCCGGACTGATAGATGACCACACGCTACAAACCAGAAACCTTCGCGATGCGTCTTCATCTGCCTTTGTGCGTGATTTCGTTTCCAGGGGTATGTCCGGCGTGATGCAAATGTCGACCATTGTGGCGTTGAACACCTTGCCAGCCAGTCGTGCTACTAACGCTGCACTGGAGGCAACCGCCGGCCTGCTTGATGGGATTGCCGTCGGGATTGTCGGTGGTGGTTTGGCTGCACGGTTTCATCGCAACGCAATGGTATTCGGTGCCATAGTTGGCTTTTTGACAGGCGCTTTACCGGCCGCGTTGAGTCATGACAGTGATTCAACGGACGAATCAGAGGTAGAACTGAACCAGACAGCCATCAACCGAATAGGCGCAACGGTAGGCGCTGTCACTCGAGAACTCTTACAACAGATACTCAGGGGGCATGGAGCAAACTTTCCCTGGGGCGATGTCAGCCTGGGAGATCGGGCGCCGACCGTTCATCGAACAGTCTTGGCCTATGCGGTAACTAACACACTCAATGGCGCGCTCGGTCGATTTGTCCCAGAGTCCATTCGCAGTTGGCTAGGTCCTTTGATTGAAGGGGCGGACGGGTTTGTCGGCACGTGGCTGCGGGGAAATCATCCAGATACAAACTATACAGCTGGTACTTCGCCGATTCAGAGTCCACCGCTCCTCGATACAGCATTAGGGGCGACCGGCAGGGTTACCTCCAGCCTGTTCATTTACGGCGTGAATACCGCGGTTGAAGCTGCGACGGCCAGCATCACCGGCCTGAGTGCCTCCGAACGCGGGGATTCGGTGAACATGCTAAGTGGAGCCATCGCCGGAGCCTTCATCGGGCTCGCTGACTATCGAGCTGTGGTCATGCCAGCCGCTCTGGACGGATACAGTGTATTTGATCCGCAGGCCGCAGCTCGCATTAGTCCAGACGTCCAGTCAACGGCGCCTAGATTCAGCAGCCGTTCTGTCGTCCGGCGCCATAGCGTTCATGACATCTGAAGCCGTCAGTCCAGACCCGGCTCGAAAGGATTATCGGGCCGGCGGGCTCTCCCCCAACGGCACCACCGCCATGGTCAACCGCGACACACAACTGGCCTTGCCCTCATCGCTGGTCAACCGAATGTCCCAGACATGGGTCGTGCGCCCGATGTGAATCGGCTTGGCCACCGCCGTCACCCGTCCGCTGCGCAGCCCCCGCAAATGGTTGGCGTTGATCTCAAGGCCTACGCAGTAAAACCTGCTGGCATCGATGCACAGATAACTGGCCATGGAGCCGACTGTTTCAGCCAACACCACCGAGGCACCACCGTGCAGCAAACCATAAGGCTGGTGAGTGCGGTGATCGATGACCATGCTCGCCGTCAGCGACTCTTCGTCGAAGGCTTCGAAGCGGATATCCAGCACTTCGCCGATGGTGTTTTTCTGAGTTGCGTTCAACTGCTCGATGTTGGGAGTGGTACGCCACAAACGCATTGCACACATCCTTTGTTGGTTTTGTTCGTGGCTCAATCCTGCCACAGCACCGCTTCGCTATGCTCGCTCCATTCTTCGAACCGGGGGCCGTAAGCCGCTTCGATCACGTTGCGCTTGATCTTCAGGGTTGGCGTCAGGAAGCCGTTTTCCACGGCCCAGCTGTCTTTGACGACAACGAGCCGGCGCAGGCGCTCATGTTTGTCGAGGGCGCCGTTGACCTCTTCGAGAAGTTTTTCCAGGCTTGAATGCAGGCCGGCACGCGCGGTTCCGCCGGCGTCCTGCTGCCCGACCGCCGAAAGCACGCACAACCCCAACGGCGCACTCAACCCATCACCGACCACGCACACTTGCTCGATGCGTGAATGCACCGCCAAACGGTTTTCGATCGGTGCCGGTGCCACGTACTTGCCTTTGCTGGTCTTGAAGATTTCCTTCAGGCGACCGGTCAGGCGCAGGTTGCCTTCGGCGTCCTGTTCGCCCTTGTCACCGGTGCGCAGGAAGCCGTCCTCGGTGATGGTGTCGGCGGTTTTTTCCGGTTCCTTGAAATACCCGAGCATGGTTGCGCCACTGCGCACCAAGACCTCGCCCGATTCGGCGATCCGCACTTCAACGTCAGGGCAAGGCTTGCCGATCCAGCCCGGTTTGTTGTCGCCGGGCCGGCCGATGTGGGAATACCCGCAGCTTTCGGTCATGCCGTAGACCTCCAGCACGTCCAGCCCGAGTTTGCGGTACCACAGCAACAACGTCTGCGGCACCGGCGCGGCGCCGGACAACGCGACGCGCAAGGCGTCCAGCCCCAGCCCGGCGAGCACTTTGTGCCCTACCCGTTTGCCGATGAAGGGCAGCCCGAGCAGGAAGTCGAGGCGTTTTGCCGGGATCTTGCCGTACACGCCCATCTGGAATTTGGTCCAGATGCGTGGCACGCCGAACAGCGCAGTCGGCCGCGCCCGCTGCAAATCAGTCAGGAAGGTGTCGAGGCTCTCGGCAAAGAACACGGTTTGCCCGGTGTAGATAGACGCCAGTTCGACGAACATGCGTTCGGCGACGTGGCACAGCGGCAGGTAAGACAGCAATCGATCCGACTCATTGAGGCCGAACAACTGCGTGCCACGGGTGGTGGCGAACCCCAGATTGCCGAAGCTGTGCATCACGCCTTTGGGCATGCCGGTGGTGCCGGAGGTGTAAATGATGGTCGCCAGTTGGTCAGCGGCAGGTTTGGGGTCGTCCTGGATCGGTGAGCAGGCTTGCAGGTCGGACCAACTGAAATCGAAGGTACCCGGCGGGTGCAACGGCAGGCTGATGGTCGGCAAGTCGGGATTGACCCCGCGGGACATGCCGGGCCAGTCGTCGAGTTTGCCGATGAACGCCAGCGCCGCTTCGGAGTGTTCGAGTACTTGCGCGACGGATTCGGCAGTGAGGTTCGGGTACAACGGCACCGACACATGCCCGGCCATCCAGATCGCCAGGTCGGCGATGATCCAGTGGGCGCAGTTTTTCGAGATCAGGGCGATGTGGCTGCCTTGCGGCAGTTCACGGGCGCGCAGCCAGTGCGCGGCGCAGCGAGCCTGATGGCCGACGTCTTCCCAGGTCAGGGTCTCGACCTGGCCACCACCCGTGGGCTGGACCAGAAAGCGCTGGCGGGGATGACGGGATTCGCGCTCGTAGAAGACGTCCAGCGGCAAACGAAAAGCAGCAGACATGCGACTCGCTCCTTTATTTTTGGTCTGGAGCAAGCGTAGTCAACCAAGCGATTGCTTGGTTGACTATTTCATTACAAAAAATCAGTACTGCAGCCGAACACTGTAGGAGCGAGGCTTGCCCGCGAAGGGGCCCTTGAAGGCGCTAAAAGCTTCGCGGGCAAGCCACGCTCCTACAAAAGCAAAAGCAGCAAAAAGTGTTATGGGTGCTTGAGGCTGTTGAGCTTCATCGATCCGATCAACAACTCATTGTGCTCAAGTTCGGCCAGGCCGGCGGTGCTGACTTTTTCCGGTGGATAGCCGGCGCCATGTTGCAGGTAGCTCAGCAAGTTACCCACCAGCGGGTTGTGACTGACCAAAAGGACGTCACTCACCGACACCAACTGCTCGGCCACTTTATCCGGGTCGGTTTCCGGGGTCAGCCAGTCGACTGTACGAATCTCCGGTTCGAAGCCCAGAGCCTCACGGACCAGTTGCGCAGTTTCCTGCGCTCGCAGGTAAGGGCTGGCATAGATCGCGGTGACGGGCTGCCCCATCAACCGCGCAGCGCTGCGCAGCACTTCTTCACGACCGTGGGCAGTCAATGTCCGTTCGGAGTCCGGACGCGAGCCGTAAGGCTCGGCTTCCCCATGACGCAATACCCAGAGTTTCATAGCTTGGGTTCCTCATCTCGGGCCGGATGCGGCGCAGGCGCCACGACGTGTGGCGCTTCACCTTCCGGTGTACGCGGCGTCGGCCAGTCAGCGAACGGCCAGGGTTTCTGGTCGCTGTGAAACGTGCCGAAACGACCGATCTGCGCCAGGAACTGGCTCAGGCTGTCGCCGAAATTCATCAGGCTGGCGCTCGGGGCGCCATAGATCAAACGATAGACCAGTTGCACCAGCACCACGGCGCCGAGGATGAACTGCGCCACCTGCCAGACCAGCAGGAAGACGATCATCCACAACACCCGCAGCAGGATGGATTCGTACTTGGCTTCTACTTTCGGATCGTTCATGTGCAATTCCCTGCCTGTTTTAAAAGCGTGATCAGTTAAAACCACTGGTGGAAATAAAGTCGACGTCGGTTTTCGGTTCGCCACGCATCAGCAGTTCAATGACCTGATTCAGCGTGCGCCCTTCGAACAGGATCGCGTGCAGCCCGGCGACCAGCGGCATGTAGACGCCTACTTCCTGGGCCTTGGCCTTGAGCACTTTCAGGGTGTTCACACCTTCGGCGACTTCGCCCAGGCGTGTCACCGCGTCTTCCAGGCTCAAGCCCTGACCGAGGGCGAAGCCGACCTGGTAGTTACGGCTTTTTGGCGACGAACAGGTGACGATCAAGTCCCCCACCCCGGCCAGTCCCAGGAACGTCATGGGGTTGGCGCCCTGATTCACCGCGAAGCGGGTCATTTCCGCCAGCGCCCGGGTGATCAGCATGCTCTTGGTGTTTTCGCCCATGCCCAGCGCCACCGCCATGCCGGCGATGATCGCGTAGACGTTTTTCAGCGCCCCGCCCAACTCCACGCCGAAACGGTCGGCGCTGGCGTACACGCGAAAGGTGCGCCCGTGCAGCGCTTCCTGAACCCGTTGGCAGAGTTCTTCGTCTTCGCTGGCGACTACCGTGGCGGTCAGCGCGTGCTCGGCGATTTCACGGGCCAGGTTCGGGCCGGACAGCACGCCGATGCGCGCTTGCGGGGCGATTTCTTCGAGGATCTCGCTCATCAGTTTAAAGGTGTGGGCTTCGATGCCTTTGGTCAGGCTCACCAGCAACTTGCCGCTCAAGCGATCGGCGTGCGGAACCAGCACCGCGCGCAGCGCGCTGGAAGGCAGCGCGACAAAACACAGATCGCAGGCGTCCAGCGTGGCTTGCAGGTCGGTGACCGCTTCCACTCCCGGCAGAATCTTGATGCCCTTGAGGTAACGCGGATTCTCGCGATTGACCCGAATGGCCTCGGCCTGCTCGGGGTCACGCATCCACTGCCGGACCTGATGCCCGTTCTCGGCCAGCAGATTAGCCACGGCGGTACCAAAACTTCCGCCTCCCAGGACCGCAATTGGGCGCTGTTCAGTCATATGCAATCCGTTAATCCATACCAATGGCGATGTCGGCATTATACGGAGCGGCCCAGTGGCGGCCAGCCCCCGCGTCAATTACCGGCACTTGTAGAAAGAAGACGGATAAATCCGAGGAAAATGCCGGCATCGTGACTGAAAAAGTCGACCCGCTCGGTTAACATGCGCGCCCATTAATCGCTATCAAGGATGTGTTGTGTCGTTTGGCCCCGCTGCACCTCGCTCTCCGCTGGTCCTGGCGCTGATATTCAGCCCGCCATTGCTGGCCGACGACCTGTTTCTCGACAACGAGCCTGTGCCGCAAGTGCTGACGGCTACGCGTCTTAAACAGTCGCCGGCGGCGGTTCCGGGAAGCATGACGGTGATCGACAGCGAACTGATCAACGCCAGTGGCGCCCGTGACATCAGTGAATTGCTGCGACTGGTGCCGGGGATGATGGTCGGCAACATCAGCGGCAATCAGGCGGCGGTGAACTATCACGGCACCAACGCCAGCGAAGCGCGGCGCATGCAGGTGCTGATCGACGGGCGCTCGGTGTACCGCGCCGGCCTGGCCACGGTCGACTGGAGCGACATTCCGGTGGCCATGGAAGACATCGAGCGCATCGAGGTTTTCCGCGGCCCGAACACGGTCAGCTATGGCGCCAATGCGTTGATGGCGGTGGTCAACATCATCACCCGCAACCCGGCCGACAGCCATGGTACGCGGGTCAAAGTCACCCGTGGCCAGCGCGGCATCGATGACTTTTACGCCAGTCAGGGCGTGGGTTGGGATGGTGGCGACATGCGCCTGTCGCTGTCCGGCCAGCAGGACGACGGCTTTGACTCGGACCGCAGCGGCGCCGATTACCGCGACAGCCGCCGCTTGAACCGTTTCAACCTCGCCGTCAGCCAGGCGCTCAACGAACAGCAAAGCCTCGATTGGCAATTGAATGCCAAGGATGGCAGCAACCAGCGGCCTTATACCTACCGCCCGGTGTTCTCGGGGATTACTGCCGCCGGGAACAATTCCGACGTTGTGGCCAAGGACTATGCCGGTTCCCTGCGCTGGAATCTCGATGTTAATCCTGATCACAGCCTGTATATCCAGGGCTCGGCCCAGCACTGGGATCGTCAGCAGACCTGGCGCGCCTGCGACGCCGAAGTTTCGTTCAGCCCTGAACTGACAGAGCTCTGGCAGCTCAATCCGAATTACACCGAGCGCCTGGCGCGCAACATCGAGCGTTACGTCGGCCTCGGCGCACCGTCCGGCACGCCGGCAGAAAAAGCCTTGGCCAGTAAAGTGCTGGACCAGTGGCGCAACGGCGCCCGCCAAACCTTGTGCGGCGACATCGACCAGAGCACCCGCGAGACGCGCTACGACCTCGAACTGCAAGACACCCTCAGCCTGTCCGACAGTCTGCGACTGGTCAGCGGCCTGAACTATCGTTACGACCGGGCAGATTCCGAGACCTACTTCAATGGCACGCTCGACGACACGACATGGCGCGCGTTCGGCCAGCTCGAGTGGCGCGCAAGCGAACACTGGCTGTTACAGGGCGGTGCAATGTTCGAAGACACGCAATTGATCGGCAGCTCGCTGACACCGCGCGTGGCGGTCAACTATCTGATCAATCCGCGCCACGGCTTGCGTGCGGTGTATTCGGAAGCCATCCGCTCGCCGGACATGTTCGAGAACAACGTCAACTGGAGTTACCGGGTGACCAACCTGCAACCCGCTGCCTACGGCCAGAACAGCGCCCGCTATTTCGTCAAGACCCGCGGTCCCGGCAATCTCGACCAGGAACACATGCGCTCGCGGGAACTGGGCTACAACGGCTACTTCGCCGAGTGGAGGCTGGCGGTGGACGTGAAGGTGTTTCACGACGAAATCACCGGCATGATCAGCGAGCCGCTACGCAACAATCAGTACATCGCCAGCAACGCCAACAGCTCGCGCTTCACCGGTACGGAAACCCAGCTCGACTGGCGCCTGAGCAGTGCCGATCGCTTGCGCCTGACCTACGCCTACGTCGATGCCGAGGCGAGCAACCCGCTGGATGCGCAACAGACCGCGCGTAACAGTGGCTCCGCCGGTTGGCTGCGCGATTGGGGCCACGGCTGGAACAGCGCGCTCTTCTACTATGGTGACGACGCGCTCAACGGCTATCGCTTTGAGCGGGTCGACACGCGTATCGCCAAGCGCGTTGGCCTGGGCAAGGCCAGCCTGGAACTGGCCGGCGTCCTCCAACAGCGCCTCGACAATCAACCCACGACGTTCATCGACAACCGCTACGACGAACGGCGAGTGCTCTACTTCAGCGCGGAGCTGGCGTTCTAAATGTTGCGCTCTCTATCACGGATGATGCCAAACCCTGGCCGCCTGCTGGCCGGGTTGTGCCTGGTGTTTGCCGGGTGGCTGGGTAGCCTTTCGGTCAACGCTGCCGAAATTCTTCTGACCGGCGCCGACGACAGCGCAGGCATGCAGTCTTTCGCCAAGGCCCTGAGCGACCTGCGCCCGGCTGACAACGTTCGCTTTCAGCCACTGGCCAATCTGCCGACACCGGACAAATTGCCTGCCGGCACCCGGTTGATCCTGCTGGATCTGCCGAGCCTCGACTGGCGCCTGCAAGACGCCCGAGGCCCGGCGACGCTGGTGCTGCGCATCAGCCGCCTGCAAGCCCGTCAACGCCTGGGGGCAACTGTGCCGGCGCATTTGAGCCTGTTGTGGAGCGATCCACCGCTGGATCGGCAATTACGCCTGACCCGAATCCTTTTGCCTCAGGTCAAACGGGTCGGGGTGCTTTACGACAGCCACAGCGAATTTCTCCTGGGCGAACTGCGCGAGATCGCCAAGCCCCTGGGTTTCGAAATCGTCACCGAGCGCTGGGACAATACCCATGACAGCCGACCGTTACAGACGCTGCTGAAAAACAGTGACGTGCTGCTGGGCCTCGACGATCCCGACCTGTACAACCCCAAAACCGCGAAAAACCTGCTGCTCAGCAGCTACACACGGCAAACCGCACTGATCGGTCCCAACGCCGGGTTCGTCAAGGCCGGAAGCCTGACCAGCACCTACAGCGACCAGAGCGACTGGCTGGCGATTCTCGACGATCTGCTCGACCGGCCACCGGCCACGTGGCCGCGCACGCACTACGCCAATCGCTTCAAAGTATTGAGTAACCCACAAGTGGCTCGTTCGTTAGGCATTGAACAGATTAATGAAGCGTTGGTCGCAACACAGTTGGCCGAAGGAGAACGCCGCCCATGACTTTCCGTCGTCGTTGGGACATCAACACGCGAACCCAGATCATCAGCCTCGGCCCTGCCCTGCTGCTGACCTTGCTGCTGATCAGTTTCTTCACCTTCGTGCGGATCCAGGACCTGCGTCAGGAGCTCAATCACACCGGCCAACTGATCGCCAACCAACTGGCGCCGGCCGCCGAGTACGGGGTGATTTCCGGCAACAACGAGGTGCTTGAAAGTTTGCTCAAGGCCACCCTAGCCACGCCCAATGTGCGCTTTCTGGAAGTCCAGGACAGCGCCAACCGGATTCTGGTGTACGTCGAGCACCCCTCGGAAACCTACACCCGCTCGCAACAGGTCGAAGTGTTCCAGGCGCCGGTGCGCTTGCAACGCATCGCACTGCACAATGATTTCTTCCAGGGTGGCAAAGTCACTGGCGCCGCCCCCGCCGAAGATTATCTGGGGCGGGTGATCGTCGGCCTGTCGAACGACGCCTTCAGCAAGCGCCAACAGGAAATCCTCTTCAAGGCCGGTGTCCTCGCGCTGTTCGCCCTGCTGTTCACTTTCCTGATTGCCCGGCGCCTGGCCGGCAGCCTGTCGCAGCCGATCCGTGACATCGGCAACGCGGTCAAGGCGATCCAGAGCGGCGACTACAAAACGCCGTTGCCGATTGTCGACGACACCGAACTCGGCGCGCTGTCGCAGCACATCAACAACCTCGCCAGCGGTCTGGAACAGGCCAGCCGCGAACAGCATCAGGCCATGGCGCAGTTGATCCAGACGCGCGAAGAGGCGGAAAAAGCCAACAACGCCAAATCGGACTTCCTGGCGATGATGAGCCATGAATTGCGCACACCGATGAATGGCGTGCTCGGCATGCTGCAACTGCTGGAAACCACCGATATGACCGCGGAGCAGGTCGAGTACGCGGCGCTGGCCTCGGAGTCCACCGAGCACTTGCTTAAAGTCATCAACGACATTCTCGACTTCTCGCGCATTGAACGTTCGGAGCTGGAACTGGAGCACATCCCGTTCAACCTCGCGGACCTGATCGGCAGTTGCGCCCAGTCGTTCTCGCACAGCGCGATGCAGCGCGGGCTCGACCTGGCGTTGCTGATTCCCGAGGACATGCGTGACTTGCAGGTGCAGGGCGACCCGACGCGGATTCGGCAAATCCTGGTGAACCTGGTGGGCAATGCGCTGAAGTTCACCGAAAAAGGACGCGTCAGCATCGAGCCGCAGTGGCAGTCGCTGGATCACGAGTTGTTGTGGTTCACCTGCACCGTGCGCGACAGCGGGATTGGTATCTCGGCCGAAAGCCTGGAATTGATGTTCAACGCGTTCCAGCAGGCCGACAGTTCTATTTCAAGGCGTTACGGCGGCACCGGGCTGGGGCTGCCGATTGCTCGCACCCTGGCAGAACGCATGGGCGGAACCTTGCGCGCCCAGAGCGAGGAAGGTCGCGGCTCGGTGTTCACCCTGGAAATCCCGCTGGCGCTGTATAAACAGAAGCTGCCGGTACTGACACCGCGTACACCGACTGGCAGCGGCGATGGTGAGGGGCGAAATGTGCTGTTGGTCGAGGACAACCCGGTCAACCAGACCGTTATCGAAGCAATGTTGCGCAGTCTGGGCTTTACTGTCAGCGTCGCCACCGATGGCGCTCAAGCGGTGCGAAGTGCCGAAAGTCTGATTTTCGAAGCGATTCTGATGGACTGCCGACTGCCGATCATTGACGGCTACGAGGCTACCCGCCAGATCCGCCAATTACCCGGCTGCACTGACCTGCCGATCATCGCGCTGACCGCCAACGCCTTGCAGGGCGACCGCGAAGCCTGTTTATCGGCGGGAATGAACGATTACCTGGCCAAGCCCTTCAAACGCACTGATCTGCAGCAGATTCTGCAACGATGGGTGCAGTAGTGCAGGCCTTTCGACCATCTGCGACTGGCGTGAAAGGCGAAAGTGCGGCAGTCTTAGGCACCCGAACAGGCCCGAAAAGGGGCTTGAATAATAATTTCAGTGCACAAGTGTACATTCATGTCCTTGGTGCTGTGACTTTCACCACAACGCAATAGTCTATGAGTAGGCTGCCGATTCGAGGCATGAACGCTTCGATCGGTCGGGAAGATTTGCCCCACCTGCCGCATGGGACTATTGAGGAGCTCGCATGACCAAACAAAACGCCTTTACTCGGGAAGACCTGCTGCGCTGCAGTCGCGGTGAGCTGTTCGGCCCAGGTAACGCGCAACTGCCCGCCCCGAACATGCTGATGGTGGATCGCATCACCCTGATCAGCGAAGAAGGCGGCAAGTACGGCAAAGGTGAATTGGTCGCCGAGCTGGATATCACTCCGGATCTGTGGTTTTTCGCCTGTCACTTCGAAGGTGACCCGGTGATGCCAGGCTGCCTGGGCCTCGACGCCATGTGGCAACTGGTCGGTTTCTTCCTCGGCTGGCAAGGCCTGCCGGGCCGTGGCCGCGCCCTGGGTTCGGGCGAAGTGAAGTTCTTTGGTCAGGTTCTGCCGACCGCGAAGAAAGTGACCTATAACATTCATATCAAGCGCGTCCTCAAAGGCAAACTGAACCTGGCCATCGCCGATGGTTCGGTGACTGTCGACGGTCGCGAGATCTACACCGCCGAAGGCCTTCGGGTCGGCGTTTTCACCTCCACTGACAACTTCTAAGGGTTATCCGCATGCGCCGCGTCGTTATCACTGGTCTGGGCATCGTTTCGTGCCTGGGCAATGACAAAGAGACCGTCTCCGCTAACCTGCGTGCAAGCCGCCCTGGCATCCGGTTCAACCCGGAATATGCCGAAATGGGTCTGCGTAGCCAGGTTTCCGGCTCCATCGACCTTCCCCTCGAAGAACTGATCGATCGCAAGATCTATCGCTTCGTCGGCCACGCGGCGGCTTACGCCTATCTGGCCATGAAAGACGCCATCGCTGACTCCGGTCTGACCGATGAGCAAGTCTCCAACCCGCGTACCGGCCTGATCGCCGGTTCCGGTGGCGCCTCCACGCTGAACCAGATGGAAGCGCTGGACATCCTGCGCGAGAAAGGCGTGAAGCGCGTTGGTCCATACCGCGTGACGCGGACCATGGGCAGCACCGTTTCCGCCTGCCTGGCCACGCCGTTCCAGATCAAGGGCGTGAACTACTCGATCTCCTCCGCCTGCGCCACCAGTGCTCACTGCATTGGTACTGCGGTCGAGCAGATCCAGTTGGGCAAGCAGGACATCGTATTTGCCGGTGGCGGTGAAGAAGAACATTGGAGCCAGTCGTTCCTGTTCGACGCCATGGGCGCCCTGTCCACCCAGTACAACGAAACCCCGGAGAAGGCCTCCCGCGCCTACGACGCCAAGCGTGACGGTTTCGTCATCGCCGGCGGTGGCGGCATGGTGGTGGTCGAGGAGCTGGAACACGCTCTGGCTCGCGGCGCGAAAATCTACGCGGAAATCGTTGGCTACGGCGCGACCTCCGACGGCTACGACATGGTTGCCCCAAGCGGTGAAGGCGCCATCCGTTGCATGCAGATGGCCATGTCCACCGTTGACGCACCTATCGACTACCTGAACACCCACGGTACCTCGACTCCGGTCGGCGACACCAAGGAAATGGAAGGCGTGCGTGCGGTATTCGGCGACAAGGCTCCGGCCATCAGCTCTACCAAGAGCCTGTCCGGTCACTCCCTGGGCGCCGCTGGCGTTCACGAAGCGATCTACTGCCTGCTGATGATGGAAGGCAACTTCATGGCGGGTTCCGCCAACATCGACGAGCTGGACCCAGCAGTGGCAGACATGCCGATCCTGACCAAGACTCGCGAAGACGTCGCCTTCAACACCGTGATGAGCAACAGCTTCGGCTTCGGTGGTACCAACGCTACTTTGGTACTGAAGCGCTGGCAGGGTAAGTAATACCCCGCCGCTACGCTGCACACAAAAACGCCCCGACTGGTTCGGGGCGTTTTTTTATACCTGAACAAAAGGCACAACACAGAACCTGTAGGAGCTGGCTTGCCAGCGATTGCGGTGGGTCAGCCAACACTGATGTTGATGTGCATACGTCATCGCCGGCAAGCCGGCTCCTACAGGTTTTGTGTATGGCGCACGGGCCAGGAAACATGAAGCTTTTGTCATGAAACTCAAAGCCCTGCGACCGAATGTCGCGTATTACGCGGGCTGCAGCACTTTTACAGAATTGGCAAGAGTGCGTTACCAAACACAGTCGTTTACTTAGCAAGCTAACCAAACATATAACTGAGTCCTGCACACGCCTTGCTGCAGATATCACAGAGATTGGAGCTAGCAGATGACTGTAAAAGTAACTGAACGCGACGATTCACATAAATCCCACGAGGGCGTAGCCGCCGGCATCCGGATCTGGGACGTGCACCAACAAGGCATGTTGGTAGGGATGTTCCACTCCGAAACCGACGCCCACAGCTACAAGACCGAACTGGAAACACTGGAGCAGCAACGAGAGCTCCGATCCGCATAAGCAACGACAGCATTGAAAACGACAAACCCCGCCATGAGCGGGGTTTGTCGTTGTAGCAGTCGTTAACCGCTTACCACATCAGATCATCAGGAATCTGATAGGCCGCGTACGGATCGTCTTCAGCCGCCGCTTCTTCGGTCTGCACATTCAGCTGCACGATGCGCTGCGGATCGCGTTCCTGGATCTTCAGGGCCGCCTCACGCGGGATCACTTCGTAGCCGCCGGCATGGTGCACGATCGCCAGCGAGCCGTTGCTGAGCTTGTTGCGCATCAGCGCGTTGACCGACAGGCGCTTGACCTTCTTGTCGTCAACGAAGTTGTAGTAGTCCTCGGTGGTCAGCTTCGGCAGGCGCGAGACTTCGATCAATTGCTTGACCTGCGCGGCACGGGCCTTGGCCTCGGCTTTCTCTTGCTGCTGACGGTTCAGCTCCTGGTCACGCTTGACCTTCTCGGCCAGTGCTTCCTGCGCCAGACGCTGCTGGGTGTCATCCTGTTCAATCTGACCTTTATGGACCAGACGCTGCTGCTTCTGCTTCTCTTTGCCGACCTGTTTGGCCTGCTTTTGGTTGACCAGCCCTGCCTTTAGCAACTGGTCGCGAAGGGAAATGCTCATGGTGCTTATTTCTCACTTAGGCCACTGCTCAACCGCAGCTGGGCAAATTCTTTTCCTGACGTTTGGCTTCGCCCCACAAGGCGTCCAACTCTTCTAGGGTGCAATCTTCTATGGGACGGTGGGTGTCGCGCAATGCCTGTTCGATAAAACGGAAGCGTCTTTCGAATTTGCTGTTGGCACCGCGCAAGGCGGTTTCCGGATCGACCTTTAAATGACGCGCCAGATTGACCACGGAAAACAGCAGGTCACCGACTTCATCGGCAATCGCTGCCGAGTCGTTGTCGGCCATGGCTTCGAGCACTTCATCGAGCTCTTCACGGACTTTATCCAGCACCGGCAACGCATCCGGCCAGTCGAAACCGACCTGCCCTGCGCGCTTTTGCAACTTGGCCGAACGGGATAACGCCGGCAGCGCGGCGGGCACGTCGTCGAGCAAGGACAGTTGTTGCGGTACCGCGGATTTCTCGGCGCGCTCCTCAGCCTTGATTTCTTCCCAGCGCTGCTTGACCTGCTCTTCACTCAGACGCGGAACATCCAGCGGCGCGTACAGATCGCCGGTGGGGAACACGTGGGGATGACGACGGATCAACTTGCGGGTGATGCTGTCGATGACGCCGGCGAATTCGAAGCGCCCTTCTTCCCGGGCCAGTTGACTGTAATAAACCACCTGGAACAGCAAATCGCCCAGCTCGCCTTGCAAGTGATCGAAGTCTCCGCGCTCGATGGCGTCGGCGACTTCGTAGGCTTCCTCAAGGGTGTGCGGGACGATGGTCGCGTAGGTTTGCTTGATGTCCCACGGGCAGCCGAACTGCGGGTCACGCAGACGGCTCATCAGGTGCAGCAAATCTTCAAGTGAATACATCTTTTATTAATCTCTACGCTCTGTAGGAGCGAGGCTTGCCCGCGAAAGCTGCATGTCTGACACACCGTTTTCGCGGGCAAGCCTCGCTCCTACAGATATCACCATCAATTTCCGTGAAGGTTTCTCACGGCGTACGGTTACGCCGGGTTTCGATGATGTTCGGCAACTGGGATATCCGCCCCAGCAACCGCCCAAGCGCATCCAGCCCCGGAATCTCGATGGTCAGGGACATCAACGCGGTGTTGTCCTCTTTGTTCGAGCGGGTGTTGACCGCCAGCACGTTGATCCGCTCGTTGAGCAGCACTTGCGAGACGTCACGCAGCAAACCGGAACGGTCGTAGGCACGGATGATGATGTCCACCGGATAGGTGAGCACCGGCACCGGGCCCCAGCTGACCTGGATGATCCGCTCAGGCTCGCGCCCGGCCAGTTGCAGCACCGAGGCGCAGTCCTGACGGTGAATGCTCACGCCACGGCCCTGGGTGATATAACCGACGATGGCATCGCCCGGCAACGGCTGGCAGCAGCCCGCCATTTGCGTCATCAGGTTGCCGACGCCCTGGATCTGAATGTCGCCGCGCTTGCCCGGTTTGTAGCCGGTGGCCTTGCGCGGAATCAGTTCCAGCTGCTCGTTGCCGCGTTCCGGCTCGACCAGTTGCTGCGCCAGGTTCACCAGTTGCGCCAGGCGCAAATCGCCTGCGCCCAACGCGGCGAACATGTCCTCGGCAGTCTTCATGTTGGCCTTGTCGGCCAGCTTGTCGAAATCCACCGCCGGCAAGCCAAGGCGACTGAGTTCGCGTTCGAGCAGGGTTTTACCGGCCGCGACGTTCTGATCGCGCGCCTGCAATTTGAACCAGTGAACGATCTTCGCCCGCGCCCGCGAGGTGGTGATGTAACCCAGGTTCGGGTTCAGCCAGTCGCGGCTCGGGGTGCCGTGCTTGCTGGTGATGATCTCGACTTGCTCACCGGTTTGCAGGCTGTAGTTGAGCGGTACGATGCGCCCGTTGATCTTCGCGCCACGGCAGTTGTGACCGATCTCGGTGTGCACGCGGTAGGCGAAGTCCAGCGGCGTCGCGCCTTTCGGCAAGTCGATGGCGTGACCGTCGGGGGTGAAGATGTACACCCGGTCCGGCTCGATATCGACCCGCAGCTGTTCCGCCAGGCCGCCGATGTCGCCCAACTCTTCGTGCCACTCGAGCACCTGACGCAGCCAGGAGATTTTCTCTTCGTAGTGGTTGGAGCCGGACTTGACGTCGGTGCCCTTGTAGCGCCAGTGCGCGCAAACGCCCAACTCGGCCTCTTCGTGCATGGAATGGGTGCGGATCTGCACTTCCAGCACCTTGCCCTCAGGCCCGATCACCGCCGTGTGCAACGAGCGGTAGCCGTTCTCTTTCGGGTTGGCGATGTAGTCGTCGAATTCTTTCGGGATGTGCCGCCACAAGGTGTGGACGATGCCGAGCGCGGTGTAGCAGTCGCGCATTTCCGGCACCAGCACGCGAACGGCGCGAACGTCGTAGATCTGGCTGAACTCCAGACCCTTGCGTTGCATTTTGCGCCAGATCGAATAGATGTGTTTGGCCCGGCCGCTGATGTCGGCATCGACGCCGGTGGCCTGCAATTCGACTTTCAGCTGGTTCATCACATCCGCGATGAAACGCTCGCGATCCAGGCGCCGCTCGTGCAGCAACTTGGCGATCTGCTTGTACTGATCGGGCTCGAGGTAGCGAAAGGACAAGTCCTCCAGTTCCCACTTGATGTGACCGATGCCGAGACGGTGGGCGAGCGGCGCGTAGATGTCGAAGACTTCCCGGGCGACGCGGTTGCGCTTCTCGTCGTCGGCGGTTTTCACCGCACGGATCGCGCAGGTGCGTTCGGCCAGTTTGATCAGCGCGACACGCACGTCGTCGACCATGGCCACGAGCATCTTGCGCAGGTTTTCCACCTGGCCCTGAGTGCCCATCACCATGGATTTACGCGGGCTCAGGCTGTCGCTGATCGCCGCCATGCGTTGCACGCCGTCGATGAGTTTGGCCACCACGGGACCAAAGCGCTGGCTGACCGCCGGCAACTGGATTTGGCCTTCGCGCACGCCTCGGTACAGGACCGCGGCGACCAGCGAATCCTGATCGAGCTTGAGGTCGGCGAGGATCTCGGCAATTTCAAGGCCGGTGCGGAAACTGGAGTTTCCCTCGGACCACAAATTCTTCGCCGCATTGGCTTGTTGTTCTGCCTCGCGAGCGTACTCGCAGGCTTCTTTCAAGGCTTCGCGATCCAGTGCCAGATCGACACTGACCGCATGATCGAGCCAAGCCTCGAGATTGATACTGCCGTCGGTGTTGATCGGCTGGTGTGCTCTCACCTGTACCATCTTGCTTACCTTCCCTACGACGCAGATTCAATGCGTCAAATCGCTGACCTTCGCTGCCCATGAGCCCACGTCGGGCTGGTACGCGGCTGCACGGGCGGGCCAGTCGGACCAGACGAGCCTTCCTAACTCGCTTCAAATAACGCCATGGCTTCGACATGTGCCGTCTGAGGAAACATATCGAGAATCCCGGCACGTTTTAACCGGTAGCCCTGCTTGATCAATTCCACTGTGTCGCGCGCCAGCGTTGCCGGATTGCATGACACATATACCAACCGCTCGGCACCCATCGACTTGAGCTTGCGCACCACCTCGAAAGCGCCGTCACGGGGTGGGTCCAAGAGTACCGCACAAAAGCCTTCGCGCGCCCATTCGGCATCGGTCAAAGGCTGGGATAAATCGGCCTGAAAAAACTTCGCATTATGAAGATTGTTGCTAGCGGCGTTCGCGGCTGCCCGCTCGACCATCGCCTGCACACCCTCGACTGCCACCACTTCGCGAACCGCCTTGGCCAGCGGCAAGGCAAAGTTACCCAACCCACAGAATAGATCGAGAACACGCTCATCCGCTGTCGGCTTCAACCAGTCCAGCGCCTGGGCAACCATCGCTTCGTTGACCGCCGCATTGACCTGAATGAAGTCTCCCGGCCGGTACGCCAGGTTCAAATCCCACTGTTCAAGGCGATAGCCCAAAGACTGATCGGCTTGAACCGGTTGTGGCTCGCCCTCTCCATGCAGCCACAATTGAGCTTCATGAAACGAGCAGAAATCCTTGAGGATCGTCAGATCGGATTCAGACAACGGCGCCATGTGCCGCAGCAAAACCGCCAACGACGAACCACTGAACAACTCCACATGCCCCAACGCCTGAGGCTTGCTCAAGCGACGGAGCATTTCCGGCAAGCGGGTCATGATCGGTTGCAAGGGCTGTACCAGCACCGTGCATTCATTGATCGCAACGATGTCCTGACTGCCAGCGGCGCGGAAACCGACTTCGAGCTTCTTCGCTTTCATGTCCCAGCGCACCGCTACACGGGCGCGACGGCGGTAAGCGAATTCCGGACCGCTTAACGGCGCGGCCCATTCTTCGGGCTCGACACCGGCGACCTTCGACAATTGCTCGGCGAGCATGCGCTGTTTCAGGGCAAGTTGTTCGGTGTGCGGCAGATGTTGCACGCTGCAACCGCCACAGCGACCGGCATGCGGGCACGGTGCCGGGCGACGCAGTTCGCTGGCCTGGAACACACGCTCGGTGCGCGCCTCGACTACTTTGCCGTGGGCGCCCAACACGCGCGCCTCGACCTCTTCACCGGCCAAAGCGCCGATGACGAACCAGGTGCGACCTTCGAAAAACGCGATACCGCGACCGTCATTCGCCAGGCGCTCTATAGTCAGGCGCTGCTTTTTGCCGGTCGGAATTTGCGGGGCCTTGCTGCCGCCGGTGGGCTGGAAGCGCAGGCCTCTCTCGTGCTTGGCCATCAGTTGGGCGCGTCGAAAATGCCGGTCGACAAGTAACGGTCGCCACGGTCGCAGATGATCGCGACGATCACCGCGTTTTCAACTTCTTTGGACAGGCGCAGCATCGCTGCCACGGCACCGCCCGAGGACACGCCGCAGAAGATGCCTTCTTCGCGAGCCAGACGACGGGTCACGTCCTCGGCTTCGCTTTGCGCCATGTCGACGATGCGGTCCACGCGATCGGCCTGGTAGATCTTCGGCAGGTATTCCTGCGGCCAGCGACGGATGCCCGGGATCGCCGAGCCTTCCATCGGTTGCAGACCGATGATCTGCACGTTGTCGTTCTGCTCTTTCAAGTAGCGCGACACGCCCATGATGGTGCCCGTGGTGCCCATCGAACTGACGAAATGGGTGATGGTGCCCTCGGTCTGACGCCAGATTTCCGGGCCGGTGGTGGTGTAGTGCGCTTCCGGGTTATCTCCGTTGGCGAACTGGTCCAGCACCTTGCCACGGCCTTCGGCTTCCATTCGCTGAGCGAGGTCGCGTGCGCCTTCCATGCCTTCTTCCTGGGTCACCAGGATCAGCTCGGCGCCATACGCCGTCATCGCGGCCTTGCGCTCGGCGCTGGAGTTGTCCGGCATGATCAGGATCATCTTGTAACCCTTGATCGCAGCGGCCATGGCCAGGGCGATCCCGGTGTTGCCCGAGGTCGCTTCGATCAGCGTATCGCCGACGTGGATCTGCCCACGCAACTCGGCGCGGGTAATCATCGATAGCGCCGGCCGGTCCTTGACCGAACCCGCCGGGTTGTTCCCTTCGAGCTTGAGCAAAAGGGTATTGCTGGTGGCGCCGGGCAGGCGCTGCAAACGGACCAGCGGAGTGTTGCCGACGCAATCGGCGATGGTTGGGTACTGCAAGGTCATGGCGTATTCGCAATCCAGACTGCGGGGGCGCCTATCATACCGGCAAACGTTGGAAGGCCATATCACGCAAAGTGCGGTGCTTATGGCTTATGGGAATAAGCGACTGATTCAGCCTTCTTTTGCCTGTGCAGCATTCAAGGCATAGAACTCATGCAGCTTGGCCTGAAGCAATTGTTTGTCCGGTAGCTGAACCTGGTACTCGGCAATCAGGGCTGGCGACAGACTGCGATTAAGGGCGTACTCGACCACTTCATCTTCCTTGCTGGCACAAAGCAATACCCCAATGGCAGGGTTTTCGTGGGGCTTGCGCTCACCACGATCCAGCGCTTCCAGATAGAAATTCAGCTTGCCCAGGTACTCCGGTTCGAAACGACCGACCTTTAGTTCAATGGCCACCAGACAGTTGAGCCCACGGTGGAAGAACAACAGGTCCAGGGCGAAATCCCGGCCGCCAACTTGCAGCGGGTATTCGGAACCGACAAAGCAGAAATCGCGGCCAAGCTCGATCAGAAACTCCTTGAGGCGTGCCAGTAAACCCTGATGCAGATCGGTTTCGGCGTGGGTGCCGGGCAGGTCGAGAAACTCGATCATGTAGGCGTCGCGGAATATCTCAAGTGCCGAGGGGTGAGTTTGTTTCAGCGCGGCGGAGGCTTTTGCCGGTTGGGTGATACTGCGTTCGAACAGTGCAGCCTTTAACTGGCGCTCCAGCTCGCGCTTCGACCACTTTTCCTGAACGGCCATACGCACGTAGAACTCCCGCTCTTCCTCGCGTTTACACTGGCTGAAAATGATCAGGTTGTGCGACCAGGACAATTGTCGCACCAGTGGTGCGACTTTCTCTTCTCCATGGTAGGTCTCATAGAACTGACACATGCGAAACAAGTTGGACCGGGTAAAGCCACGCAATCCTGGCTGCGTCCGGGCCAGATGCTCGGCCAATTGGCTGACCACCGCATCTCCCCATTCAGCCAGTTCCAGCTTGCGACTGATGTAAGCACCAACCTGCCAGTACAACTCGATCAGCTGGGTATTCACCGTCTGTATCGCCTGTTGCCTGGCACCGTGAATCAGTGCAAGCACTTCATTGAAACGGTCGTCGGTTGTGTTGCCGGGAACGTGGATTGCAGTCATGCCTGATTCCTTGAACATGAGTTAAAGCGTGAGCTTAAACCGTCAAAGATGCTGGAAATGACCGGTGATACCCTTTAGGAAATGTCGTACAGAAACCCCGGAACGCTCCGGCAAAATCAAAACGTTGGCGGACGGGAGGGCCTCTTCGCGGGCAAGCCCGCTCCCACAGGGATACGAGGTGATCACACCATTTGCGGCTGACATGCATCCACTGTGGGAGCGGGCTTGCCCGCGATGGCGTCATCATGGACAACACCATCATCAGCCAATAGCCGGATATTCAGTCGCAACCCCTTCCCGTTGTTTTCAGCCCAAAGCCGTCCGCCCTGGCGCTGCACCGCATTCCTTGCAATGCTCAGCCCCAACCCGAACCCGCCATTCCCCGGCCGCGAACCATCGAGTCGAGTGAACGGCGAGAAGATCCGCTCAAGATCCTCTTCAGCCACCCCGCCCCCTTCATCCTCCAGCCACAGATGCCAGTAACCGCCTTCACGCCGTCCATCCAGACGCACGATGCCGCCCTTCGGTGAATGGCGAATGGCATTGCGCAGGATGTTTTCCAGGGCCTGGGCCAAGGTGTTGAGATTGCCGCGCACCCAGCAGGATGAATCCACCGCGCACTGCAATTGCTCGGTGGGGCAGCAACTTTCATAGCAGGCGTTGTCCGTGAGCATTTCCCACAGTGCCTGAATCTGGATCGCCTCGTCGGGCAAGGGCGTGCGCTCGGTGTCGAGCCAGGCCAGTTGCAGCGTGTCTTCGACCAACCGTTGCATGCCATCGACTTCGCGACCAATGCGCTCGCGCAGTTGCACCAGACTTTGCTCGCCCTCGCTCGCCACGCGCAAACGGCTCAAGGGTGTACGCAATTCGTGGGACAGGTCGCGCAGCAGCTGTTGTTGCAGGGCCACCGTGCTTTGCAGGCGCTCGGACATGTGATCGAACGCACGGCCCAGTTCACCCAGTTCATCGCAGCGATTGGTCGTGCGGCTCGACAGGCGCACGCCCAACTGGTCGGCGCGCCACGCATTGGCCTGCTCGCGCAGTTGATTGAGGGGCACGACCAGCAATCGATACAGCCCGACACACAACAGCAAGGTGAACAGTCCGGGAATCACGCCATTGGTGATGACGCGCCAGAACACCCGGTAGCGCCCCGGCTTGAACCGCTGGGGCAGTTCGATCACCAGGCTGCCAACGGATGAGTCGCCGGGAAACGGTACGCGCAGCCACGGCAGGCGTTTTTTGTGAATGGGCCAGTCCAGGCCACGCAGAAAAGTCAGGCGCTGGATTTCCTGGCCCGTCAGCGGCTGACTACTCAACGACTGCAAATCGCCGCCAATCACACCCACCCAGCCCTTTTCACGCTGTCGCATATCCTGCAGCCAGGCATCGACACCTGCGCTCTGCCCCTGCTCCCATGCCTGTTCGGCTTCGGCAGCAAAGCGCGTCAGAGTGCCTCGGGCTTCGTCAGAGAGAAACTGGTTGCGCTGCTCCATGTAGCGGCCCCAGGACCAGCTCAGCCAGATCATCAGCAGACAGAACGCCACCAGCAGACAGGCGAGTTTCCAGAACAGCGAATGCCTGCCCGGCAGGTCAGACCACTTCATGGTCAGCACTCAGGACATAGCCCTTGCCCCACACCGTGCGCACTTCCCGCTCGGTGTAGCCGATGGCCTTGAGCTTGCGACGGATCTGGCTGATGTGCATGTCGAGGCTGCGGTCGTGAGCCGCGTAACCCCGTTGCAACACGTGCTGATAAAGGAAGGCTTTGCTCAGCACCTCATCGCCGTTGCGGTGGAGAGTGTCCAGCAACCGGTACTCGCTGCGGGTCAGGCCGGCGGCGTGTTCGCCATAGAACACCTCGAAGCATTCATCGTCGAAACGCAGACTGTCCGCCACCAAGGCAACCGGCGCCACGGCAGGGCGACGATCCAGTGCAACGCGCCGCAGGATCGCTTCGATGCGCACGCGCAACTCGGCCATGCTGAAGGGCTTGGGCAAATAATCATCGGCACCGAGGCGGAAACCGCTGATGCGATCGGCTTCGGCGCCCAGTGCCGACATCAGCACCACCGGGGTGGAATGGCTCTGGCGCAATTGGGTCAGCACGTTCAATCCGTTCATGCCCGGCAGCAGAATGTCCATCAGCACCACATCGAAGGCTTGCTCACGGGCAATCGCCAGGCCTTCCTGGCCGTTTTGGCACCAGGTCACCTGGAAACCGCTACGGCCCAGTTGCTCGTGCACATAAGCACCTAGCACCAGGTCGTCTTCGATGGAGAGGATTCGGGGATGGCCAACAGAGATGGGAGTCATGAGTATCTGCAAATAATTCTCAGTTGATGATTATTCAAGATTGCCTCGCCGGGGGCAACCCAAGGTTTGCCAGCCACACAAAAGCGCTGGACTGCCCGACGAATGACGTCATCAATTTTACGAGGATTGCCTGCAAGCAAATCGCTACACTGCGCAAGTGGCGTGTACCGGATGTATGCGCAGGTTCTTAAATGGCTGGATGCAGGAGAGAGGCGTGCTCAAGAAACTGGGAATAAAAGGCCGCGTGCTGTTGCTGACCTTGCTTCCGACCAGCCTGATGGCCTTGGTGCTGGGCGGCTATTTCACCTGGATGCAGCAATCCGACCTGCAAACCCAACTCATGCAGCGTGGCGAAATGATCGCCGAACAGCTCGCGCCCCTTGTCGCGCCGGCCATGAGCCACAAGGACACCGAACTGCTGGAGCGCATCGCCACCCAAGCGCTGGAAACGCCCGATGTGCGCGCAGTGACGCTCCTCGCCCCGGACCGCACGTCGCTGGCGCATGCCGGCCCGACCATGCTCAATCCGGCGCCGCTGGGCAATGGCTCGCAAATGCTGCGCCGCAGCGGCAACGATGCGACGCGTTACCTGCTGCCGGTGTTCGGCAAGCACCGCAACCTGGCCGGTGACCTGATACCCGAGGAATCTGACCGCTTGCTGGGTTGGGTCGAACTCGAACTGTCCCACAACGGCATGTTGCTGCGCGGTTATCGCAGCCTGTTCGCCAGCCTGCTGTTGATCGGCGCGGGCCTCGCCGGTGCGGCGCTGCTGGCATTGCGCATGGGCCGCACGATCAATCGGCCGCTGAGCCAGATCAAACAAGCGGTGGCGCAACTCAAGGACGGTCACCTGGAAACCCGCCTGCCACCGCTCGGCAGTCAGGAG
Organism: Pseudomonas sp. BF-R-01; assembly: GCF_019946615.1. NCBI lineage: Bacteria > Pseudomonadati > Pseudomonadota > Gammaproteobacteria > Pseudomonadales > Pseudomonadaceae > Pseudomonas > Pseudomonas sp. BF-R-01. The sequence goes on along the minus strand of NZ_JAGYFX010000034.1, from coordinate 27,969 downwards.
CTCGATGAACTGGCGTCCGGCATCAACCGCATGGCCGGCACCCTGCAGAACGCCCAGGAAGAATTGCAACACAGCATCGATCAGGCCACCGAAGACGTGCGCCAGAACCTGGAAACCATCGAAATCCAGAACATCGAGCTGGACCTGGCGCGCAAGGAAGCCCTGGAAGCGAGCCGGATCAAATCCGAATTCCTCGCCAACATGAGCCATGAAATCCGCACGCCGCTCAACGGCATTCTCGGTTTCACCCATCTGCTGCAAAAAAGCGAACTGACCCCACGTCAGCTCGACTACCTGGGCACCATCGAAAAATCCGCCGACAGCCTGCTGGGGATCATCAACGAGATCCTCGACTTCTCGAAAATCGAGGCCGGCAAACTGGTGCTCGACCACATTCCGTTCAACTTGCGCGATTTGCTCCAGGACACCCTGACCATCCTCGCCCCGGCCGCCCACGCCAAACAACTGGAACTGGTGAGCCTGGTCTATCGCGACACGCCGCTGTCGCTGGTCGGCGATCCGCTGCGCCTGAAGCAGATCCTCACCAACCTGGTGAGCAACGCGATCAAGTTCACCCGCGAAGGCACCATCGTTGCCCGCGCCATGCTCGAAGACGAGCATGAAGACAGCGTGCAACTGCGCATCAGCATTCAGGACACCGGCATCGGCCTGTCGAACGAGGACGTGCGCGCGCTGTTCCAGGCCTTCAGCCAGGCCGACAACTCGCTGTCCCGGCAACCTGGCGGCACCGGCCTGGGGCTGGTGATTTCCAAGCGCCTGATCGAACAGATGGGCGGCGAGATCGGCGTCGACAGCACGCCGGGCGAAGGCTCGGAATTCTGGATCAGCCTGAGCCTGCCGAAAACCCGCGACGACGCCGAAGACCTGCCCGCTCCGCCGTTGCTCGGACGCCGCGTCGCCGTGCTGGAGAACCACGAACTGGCCCGTCAGGCGTTGCAGCATCAACTGGAAGACTGTGGCCTGGAAGTCACCCCGTTCAACACTCTGGAAAGCCTGACCAATGGCGTGACCGGCGCACACCAGACCGATCTGGCGATCGACCTCGCCGTGCTTGGCATCACCAGCAATGACATGCCGCCGGAGCGCCTCAACCAGCACATCTGGGACCTTGAGCACCTCGGCTGCAAAGTGCTGGTGCTGTGCCCGACCACCGAACAGACGCTGTTCCACCTCTCGGTGCCGAACCCGCACAGCCAGCTCCAGGCCAAACCGGCCTGCACACGCAAGTTGCGCCGGGCCTTGTCCGATCTGGTCAATCCGCGCCAGCAACGTAGCGATCCCGGCGAGCCGGTGTCCAGCCGCGCGCCGAAGGTGCTCTGCGTCGATGACAACCCGGCCAATCTGTTGCTGGTGCAAACCCTGCTCGAGGACCTTGGCGCCAAGGTGCTTGCGGTGGAAAGCGGCTATGCCGCCGTCAAAGCGGTGCAGACCGAGACCTTCGATCTGGTGTTGATGGACGTGCAGATGCCTGGCATGGATGGTCGTCAGAGCACCGAAACCATTCGCCAGTGGGAAAGCGAACGGCATTGCACGCCGCTGCCGATCGTAGCCCTCACCGCCCACGCGATGGCCAACGAAAAACGCGCGCTGCTGCAAAGTGGCATGGATGATTACCTGACCAAACCGATCAGCGAGCGGCAATTGGCTCAGGTGGTGTTGAAGTGGACCGGCCTGGCGCTGCGCAATCAGGGGCCCGAGCGTTCCAGCGACAGTCACGGCGGCAGCCACGAGTTGCAAGTGCTGGATCACGAAGAAGGGTTGCGGCTGGCGGCGGGCAAGGCGGATCTGGCGGCGGACATGCTGGCGATGTTGCTGGCATCGCTGGAAGCCGACCGCGAAGCCATCCGCTTCGCCCGGGAAACCAACGATCACAACGCGTTGATCGAACGCGTACACCGCCTGCACGGCGCCACCCGTTATTGCGGTGTGCCGCAGCTGCGCGCTGCCTGCCAGCGCAGCGAAACCCTGCTCAAGCAACAGGACCCGAAGGCTCCGGGTGCATTGGAAGACCTCGACCGGGCCATCAATCGCCTGGCGGCACATGCCCGTATCAATGCTTGATACAACGCAATCCGTTTGATTGCCACGGGCGTAAGCTCACAGCAATCCCTTGTAGGAGCATGGCTTGCCAGCGAAGGGGCCCTCAAACCCTTCTTCATTCTGGAGGACGCCTTCGCTGGCAAGCCATGCTCCTACAAGGTATCCGGCGGGCCTGAAGTTTTCGGCAACAGGCTTACCGCGTGTTTTTTCCAGGAGGACGCCATGCGTACGATTCTTTTCAGCAGCCAGACCTACGACCGCGACAGTTTTCTCGGCGCCGACCTCCCTGCCGGCATCGAGCTGCACTTTCAATCGGCGCGACTCAGCCTCGACACGGCAGCGCTGGCGGAACATCACGAAGTGGTCTGTGCCTTTATCAATGACGACCTCAGCGCCCCGGTGCTCGAACGCCTGGCAGCGGGCGGCACACGCCTGATTGCCCTGCGTTCGGCCGGCTACAACCATGTCGACCTGGCGGTGGCGAAGCGCCTGGGGTTGTCGATTGTGCGGGTTCCGGCCTACTCGCCCCACGCGGTGGCCGAACACGCGGTGGCGCTGATCCTGGCGCTCAACCGTCGTTTGCACCGTGCCTACAACCGCACCCGCGAAGGGGATTTCAGCCTCCACGGGCTGACGGGATTCGACCTGGTGGGCAAAACGGTCGGCGTGGTCGGCACCGGGCAAATCGGGGCGACCTTCGCGAAAATCATGAACGGTTTCGGCTGCCGGCTACTGGCCTATGATCCTTACCCCAACCCACAGGTCGAAGCCCTCGGTGCACGTTATTTGAGTTTGCCCGAGCTGCTGGCCGAGTCGCAGATCATCAGCCTGCACTGCCCGCTCAATGAGCAGAGCAAACACCTGATCAACCGCGAGTCACTGGCGCACATGCAAGCCGGCGCCATGTTGATCAATACCGGTCGCGGCGGCCTGGTGGACACGCCGGCGCTGATCGACGCGCTGAAGGACGGCCAACTCGGTTATCTGGGGCTGGATGTGTATGAAGAAGAGGCGCAACTGTTCTTCGAGGACCGTTCCGACCTGCCGCTGCAGGACGATGTGCTGGCGCGCCTGCTGACCTTCCCGAACGTGATCGTCACCGCGCATCAGGCCTTCCTGACCCGTGAAGCCCTGGGTGCAATTGCCGCGACGACGTTGCAGAACATTGCAGCCTGGGCGGCCGGCACGCCGCAAAATCAGGTCGAGGGCTGAGCGGATCAGATCTTGGACAACAGGATCATCAAGGCCAGCCAGCCAAAACCGAGCAAGCGTTGGCCTGTTGAATGCCCGGGACGCAGCAGGAACCAGACAAAAAACGGTGGCAGAAAGAAAATCATCAGTTTCAGCCACAGCTCCACCGGACGCGAACCGTTGGGCGTCGGAGCAGGAACCGCAGCCTCGACGCCGGCTTTGCGTTTACGCCCGAACGCGGCCGGCGAAACCTTGGCCACGCTCTCGTCTTGCGGTAAACGTCCGAAAGACAGTGGCGCCTTCGACGTTGCCGCTTGCGCCTCTCGTGTCGGCGCACCGCAATGAACACAAGCAGGCGCCGTTGAACTGATGCGTTGCTTGCACTCAAAACATTCGATTAACGCCATGTCCGTTCCTTAGAAATGCAAAAGCGGCAGTTTGCCATGAGTCGGCAGGTCATTTGAACCTGATCGAAGGTCATCTGCTTGCGCAATGCTGCGTGCAGGCCCGTGCTAGCATACCGCGCATATTTGGAGGACCCATGGTCGAACACGATTTCCGCTATAACCTGATGAACCCGCAACACACCCTCACCGAATGCCGCGCCCTCGTGCCGGGGCGTTATCAAGTCACCGGCAACGGCGGCTCGATTCGCAACAATGACGTGCTGGTCGTGACCCTAAAAGGCGCCAAGGACTTGTCCATGCGCCTGACCGTCGAAACGGTTCGCCATTTGATCAACCCGCCCGGTCAATGGGTCGCGGTGGCCAGTGGTCCGGTGTTCGGTGAACTGGCGATCCACACCTGGAAAGTCAACTGCGACAGCTGCGCCAAAGAGCTGAGCTTCGAGTTCGCGGTCGACGCCAAACTGGGTAACAAGGCTGAAAAGCCTGCCGCCACCGCGCGGATCGCCGAGTTGGGCTGGACCGCCGTCGGTGAGAAGCACCTGTGCCCGAAATGCCAGGAGCCTGCGTGATGAAACGCCTTGCTCTGACCGCAATGGTCGGCGCCAGCCTGCTGGGCTGTGCCGCCGAGCCGGTAAAATTGCAGCAGAACCGCAGCTACATTCTGGAATGGATCGGCGAACGCCCGCTGATGGATTACAGCCACCTGACCGTCACCCTCGGCGAAGATGGCCGGGCCTATGGCAACGGCGGCTGCAACCACTGGTTCGCAGCGTATACGCTCGAAGACGACAAGCTGAGTTTCGGCAAGGTCGGCAGCACGCGCAAACTGTGCGCGCCGGCGTTGATGGAACAGGAAAAGCGCTTCCTCCAGGCCCTGGAAAATGTGCAGCGCTGGGATGTTTCGCCGATCGACCAGATGCGCTTCTGGCCGGCCGAAGGCAAGCCACTGCGTTGGTGGCTTGAAGAAGGCTAAGCCTTGCCGGCGACAACGGCGGGTCATTCACCATTGATTCCGCCTGATGCACGTTCCCCTGTAGGAGCCGGCTTGCCGGCGATGGCGGTGGATCCATAAACATTGATGGTGTCTGACACTCCGCTATCGCCGGCAAGCCGGCTCCTACAAAGTATTGCATTCAGTTTTTAGCCTGTAGCGCCTCAAGCTTTGCCATCAGCCCCGCCGCTGTCTGCTCACCCATCAACTGTTCCCGCACCTTGCCCTTGTTATCGATGATGTACGTCACCGGCAACGCCTCGCTGCGCGGCAGTTCAAACAGCTCCGCCGGATCCGAAGCCAATACGGTGAACCTGATCCCCAGTTTCTCGCTGGCGCTTTTCAGCTCTTCGCCCTGCACGTTGTCGAAGTTGACCCCGAACACACCGATCTTCTTGTCCTTCAACTGCTCGGCCAGCCCGTTCAATTCCGGGATCTCGGTCCGGCACGGGCCGCACCATTCGGCCCAGTAATTAAGCACCAGCCATTGTTTGTCCAGACGTTCGGCGGCGACTTTTTGGCCGTTCTGATCGATGCCATAGTCATTGCCGCAGCCCCCCAACATCAGCGCACCGATGATCGCCAATGCCGCTGCCAATCGCCTTGTCATGTCGTGATCCTTGTTCAAAATTGAATGCGCCTGCGACCCATCGCCTCCCAAGGTTCTGGATTACGCGCAGCACAGTTAGAATAGCCGTCACCTTACGCAAGATGCGACCCGCACATGACCGATCTGACGCTTTATCACAACCCGCGCTGCTCGAAATCCCGCGGTGCGCTCGAACTGCTCGAAGCCCGTGGCCTGACGCCGACCGTGGTGCGCTACCTCGAGACCCCGCTGGACGCCGCGCAATTGCAGAGCCTGCTGAAAAAGCTCGGCCTCGGCGCCCGGCAATTACTGCGCACCGGTGAGGACGAGTACAAGACCCTCAACCTCGCCGACGCGAGCCTGAGCGAGGCGCAATTGATCGCCGCCATCGCTGCGCACCCGAAACTGATGGAGCGACCGATTCTCGAAGTCGGCGACAAAGCCGTCATCGGCCGTCCGCCGGAGAACGTGCTGGAGTTGCTGCCGTGAGCGCGCCGTACATTCTGGTTCTGTATTACAGCCGCAGCGGTTCGACCAATGAAATGGCGCGGCAGATCGCCCGTGGTGTCGAGCAGTCCGGGATGGAAGCGCGCCTGCGCACCGTGCCGGCGATTTCCACCGAGTGCGAAGCGGTGTCGCCGGACATTCCGGACGAAGGCGCGCTGTACGCCAGCCTCGACGACCTGAAGAACTGCGCAGGCCTGGCCCTCGGCAGCCCGACACGTTTCGGCAACATGGCCGCACCACTCAAATACTTCCTCGACGGCACCAGCAACCTGTGGCTGACCGGCGCCCTTGTCGGCAAACCGGCCGGGGTGTTCACTTCCACCGCGAGCCTGCACGGCGGTCAGGAAACCACGCTGCTGTCGATGATGTTGCCGCTGCTGCACCACGGCATGCTGATCACCGGCCTGCCGTACAGCGAATCTGCGTTGCTGGAAACCCGTGGCGGCGGCACGCCTTATGGCGCCAGTCATCACGCCGGCGCCGATGGCAAAAGCGGCTTGAATGAACATGAAGTGGCGCTGTGCCGGGCCTTGGGTCTGCGCCTGGCGAAGACCGCACAAAAGTTGGTGAGCTGAGATGGCGAAAAAGCCGAAGATCCTGCCTTCCATTGAATGGCTCGAACCACGGGTTCGGGCGATGCGCGTCATCAGTCTGCTGTGCTACTTCGGCCTGGTGGGATTGCTCTGCGCTTATTACCTGGTGGTCGCCGACCTGCATGGCGCGCGGCCATGGGTGATTCTGCTGATCGAACTGGTGCCGCTGCTGTTGCTGGCGCCGGGGATGATCGTCGGCAGCGCGCGCGGGCATTCGTGGATGTGTTTTGTGGTGAACCTGTATTTCATCAAGGGCGCACTGGCGGCGTATGACCCGAACCGGCAGCTTTTCGGTTTGCTGGAAATGGGCGCGAGCTTGGCGGTGTTCTGCTCGGCGCTGTTGTATGTGCGGTGGCGGTTTCAGTTGAATCGCAAACTGGCGGGTGAAGGCGAAATCTCCGTCGCCTGACAGATTGCAATCGCTAGCAGGCTAGCTCCCACAGGGGATTTGTGTACGCCACAGATCCAATGTGGGAGCCAGCCTGCTGGCGATTGGCCGGGCGACTCGGTGTCAATGATTGGCGGTGTACGCCAGCATCATCGAGATCTGACTCATCGGCCGCCCGCCGCTTTCTTCATGCCACTGGTTGAACACGCCCTGCACCGTGGCCAGGTCCCGCAGGCTGGTTGGCACTTTGTCGACGATCTTCTGCGCATTCAGCGCCGCCACCACGTCATAACTCGGCACGAAGGTGTCCTTGCCGACCATCCGCAAAAATCTCGGTGCCGACAAGCCACCCAATTGATGACCGTGTTTTTTCAGGTAGGTCCACAAGCCGACGATATCGGTCACCGGCCAATCGGCGATCAACTCGCCAAAACTGCCTTTCTCATGGGCCACGTCCAGCACGAACTGCGCATTGCGCGGCACGCTCTTGAGCTTGCCCAGGTGGCGGATGATCCGCGCGTCCTGCATCAGGCGTTCAAGGTGTTCGGCGCTCATCAGCACGACTTTTTCCGGGTCGAACTTGAAGAACACTTCTTCGAAGGCCGGCCACTTGGCGTCCACCAGGCTGTGCTTGAGCCCGGCGCGGAACACACGCAGCGCCATGGTCGAGAGGTAGCGATCGTCGCTGATATCGCGCAATTGCGCGGCAGTCTTCGGAACGGGCAGATGGGCTTCCAGTTCGGCTGCGGAACCGAAGCGGTTCAGACAGTATTCGTGCAGCCACTTGTAATCGCGCATGCCCTCTCCTGAGGAGTCAGTGAGTAGACCAATGTGGGAGCCAGCCTGCTTGCGATAGCGGTGGGTCAGTCAACGTCTGACTTACCGCAATCGCCAGCAAGCTGGCTCCCACAGTGATTGTGTTTAGAGGTTTACTACGTTAACGAACCGCGACATGGCGGTTTCGTCGATCCGCAGGTTGGTGAAGTCGAACAGGTTGCGGTCCGCCAATTGCGACGGGATCACGTTCTGCAAGCTGCGGAAAATGCTTTCGGTACGGCCCGGCGTCTTGCGCTCCCATTCCTGCAGCATTTCCTTGACCACCTGACGCTGCAGGTTTTCCTGGGAGCCGCAGAGGTTGCACGGGATGATCGGGAATTGCTTGAGGTCCGAGTAGGCCTGAATGTCTTTTTCGTTGCAGTAGGCCAACGGGCGGATCACCACGTTGCGGCCGTCGTCGGCGCGCAGCTTCGGCGGCATGGCCTTGAGCGAGCCGTTGAAGAACATATTGAGGAAGAACGTTTCGACGATGTCGTCGCGGTGGTGACCGAGGGCCATTTTGGTCGCGCCGATTTCGTCGGCAAAGGTGTAGAGCGTGCCGCGACGCAGGCGCGAGCACAGCGAGCAGGTGGTCTTGCCTTCCGGAATCAGCTCCTTGACCACCGAGTACGTGTCTTTCTCGACGATGTGGTACTCGATGCCCAGGGTTTTGAGGTACGCCGGCAGCACGTCCTCAGGGAAACCCGGCTGCTTCTGGTCCATGTTCACGGCCACGATCTCGAACTTGATCGGCGCGACCTTCTGCAAATGCATCAGCACGTCGAGCATGGTGTAGCTGTCCTTGCCTCCGGACAGGCAGACCATGACCTTGTCGCCGTCTTCAATCATGTTGAAATCGGCGACAGCCTCACCGGCCTGACGGCGAAGGCGCTTTTGCAGTTTGTTCTGGTTGACCGTGAGAGTGCCCATGACGCGAGATCCGTGAGGTGTGACGAAAGGCCGGCATTTTACGCAAAAACCCGCCTCCGGCGAAGAGCCCCCTATCTCCTGTAGGAGCGAGCCTGCTCGCGATGGCGGTGTGTCAGTCCAAACAGTCATGCCTGATACACCGCCATCGCCGGCAAGCCGGTCTCGCTCCCACAGGGGATTGTGGTTGACAGTGCCAGTGGCGATTAACAGGGGGATTTACAGCGCGATTTGCTCTAACGCCCTACAACCTGCGGGGTTAAGACCTTTCTATACTGCGTCATAAGGTCGCACACATATCCAGACCTTTACTTACTTGGCCACTTTGGCCTGTAGGCGCTCCACTGGGGGGCGACGGTAAAAACAAGAGGAGTGACTGGCATGATCCATCACGTAGTGGGGCTCTTCACCCACCCCGACCAGGAATGGAAAGAAATCCGTGGCGACCAAGAGGAAAGCATCAGCCACATGTACCTGACCCACACGCTGATTCTGGCGGCGATCCCCGCCGTGTCGGCGTTTATCGGCACCACGCAGGTCGGCTGGGTAATTGGCAGCCGGGCACCGGTGATGCTGACGCAGGAAAGCGCGCTATGGATGACGATCATGTCGTACGTGGCGATGCTCGGCGGGGTTGCCGTAATGGGCGCGTTCATCCACTGGATGGCCCGCACCTATGACGCCAACCCGAGTCTGGCACGTTGCGTTGCGTTTGCGACCTACACCGCGACCCCGCTGTTCATAGGCGGCCTCGCGGCACTGTACCCACACATGTGGCTGGGGATGATCGTCGGGACGGCGGCCATCTGCTACACGGTGTACCTGCTGTATGTGGGGCTTCCAACTTTCATGAACATTCCATCTGACGAGGGATTTCTGTTTTCAAGTTCGGTGCTCGCCGTCGGTTTAGTCGTACTGGTGGCGATCATGGCATTCACTGTCATTGTCTGGGGACTTGGCGTGGGGCCGGTCTACACGAATTAGTTACGCTCTCCACCCAAAATCAAGATCTGCCAATACAGGCCGCCGCAAGGCGGCCTTTCAATGTGGAGGGTAACGACCATTCGGCGCCCTGGCGATTCGCAAGGCCCGAGCGTTGCGGCATACTCGACGTCTCTGGAGATCCATCAAGCATGCCCGAGCAACTCAATACCCGCGTCGAAGACTGTTACCAACAAGCCGAATCCTTTTTCAAACGAACTTTCAAACGCCCCGTGGTGAGCCTCAAGCTGCGCGGGCAAAAAGCCGGTGTCGCGCATCTGCACGAGAACCTGCTGCGCTTCAATCCGCAGCTGTACCGCGAAAACACGGAAGACTTCCTCAAGCAGACCGTGGCCCATGAAGTCGCCCACCTGATCGCTCATCAGCTGTTTGGCGATCGCATCCAGCCCCACGGCGAAGAGGCCATCGAAAACCCTACATAATCACTTTGGCACGCCGCAATTCTTCAATTCGCAGCGAACTAAACCCCAACTCCCCCAACACCTGATCCGTATGCTCACCCAGCGCCGCACCGATATGTCGAGGCTCGGGCAAGCCATCCGAAAACTTCAACGGACACGCCATCTGCGCCTGGCTCGTGCCATCCCCTCGCGGCACGTCGGTCACCAACTCCCGCGCCTGCAACTGCGGATGCCGAATCGCCTCACCCAAGGTCAGCACCGGCTCGACGCACGCATCGAGCTCGGCAAACAGCGCGCACAATTCGGCAAAGTCGTGTTTCTCGAATTCACTCTGCAGCGCGTCCTTTAGCTTCTTTTGCTGGGCAGGCTGAGGTGACAGGCCCAACGCCGCCAACTCCTCCAGCCCCAGTGCCGTGCACAGTTGCTTCATGAACGGCGGCTCCAGGCTGCCCACCGATAACCAGCGGCCATCCCGCGAACGGTAATAGTCGTAAAAGCTGCCGCCGTTGAGCATCTGGTCTTCCCGGCCCGGCTCCTCGCCGCAGGCCAGGTACCCGGCCCCGGCCATGGCGTTCAGGCTGAATGCGCAGTCGGTCATGCTCACATCCAGATGCTGCCCCAACCCGCTTTGTTGCCGGGCGATCACCGCCGCCAGCAGGCCGATGACGCCGTGCAGCGAACCGCCGGCGACATCCGCCACTTGCACGCCCAAGGGCAGCGGGCCGTTGTCGGCGCGGCCGGTGTAGCTCGCCAGCCCCGCCAACGCCAGGTAATTGATGTCGTGGCCGGCGCGATCCTTGTAGGGGCCGGTTTGCCCGTATCCAGTGATCGACACGTAGATCAGCTTTGGGTTGATGGCTTTCAACGCTTCATACCCCAGGCCCAATCGTTCCATGACACCAGGGCGGAATTGTTCCAGGACGATGTCGTAGTCCTGCACCAGTTGCTTGATCACCGCCAGCGCCTCGGGCTGCTTGAGGTCCAGCGCCAGGCTGCGCTTGTTGCGATTGAGGTACGCGTGGCTGGCCGACACGCCTTGGTCATGGGGCGGCAGCACGCGCAACAGGTCCATGCGGGTCGGCGATTCGATGCGCAAGACCTCGGCGCCCATGTCAGCCAATAACAGCGAGGCGAACGGCCCCGGCAACAGTGTCGAGAAATCCAGAACCTTGAGTGATGCCAATGGGCCGGGCATGAGCGATCTCCGTATTCGATGCCTCCAGCCTAGGCAGCCAATCGCGTTGCAGCAATCACCTGATGTGTCAGCAACTGTGACCGTTACGCTCAAATTCCAGGCATGAAAAAACCCGCCGAAGCGGGTTTTTTCATGACAACGCGTGTTACTTGACGTTGCTTGGGGTTGGGCCTTCGGCCACACCCAGGTCGTCTACTTCACGTTCATCGGAGATACCGCGACCGCCGGAAGCCAGCTCGACTTGCAGCTTGTCTTCGTCCAGCTCTTTCACCCACTTGGCCACGACCAGGGTCGCAACGGCATTACCAACGAGGTTGGTCAGCGCACGGGCTTCGGACATGAAGCGGTCGATACCGAGGATCAGCGCCAGGCCGGCTACTGGCAGAGTACCCACGGCCGACAGGGTGGCTGCCAGCACGATGAAACCACTACCGGTCACACCTGCCGCACCTTTGGAGGACAACAGCAGCACCAGCAGCAAGGTGATCTGGTGAGTGAGGTCCATCGGCGTATCAGTCGCCTGAGCGATAAACACAGCCGCCATGGTCAGGTAGATCGAAGTACCGTCGAGGTTGAAGGAGTAACCAGTCGGGATCACCAGACCCACTACCGATTTATCCGCACCCAGGCGTTCCATTTTGATCAGCATGCGTGGCAGAGCCGATTCCGACGAGGAAGTGCCCAGTACGATCAGCAGTTCTTCACGGATGTAGCGGATCAGCTTGAGTACGCTGAAACCATGCGCGCGGCAGATGGCGCCCAATACCAGAACCACAAACAGGATGCAGGTGATGTAGAAGCAGATCATCAGCTGACCAAGCTGTACCAGCGAGCCAACACCGTAAGCACCAATGGTGAAGGCCATGGCACCGAAGGCACCGACAGGCGCGAGCTTCATGATCATGTTGATGATGTTGAACATCACGTGGGCGAAGCGATCGATAAAGTCCAGGACCGGCTTGCCGTACGCACCCAGGCGATGCAGGGCGAAACCGAAGATCACCGAGAACATCAGAACTTGCAGGATATCGCCGTTGGCGAAAGCGCCGACGATGGTGTTCGGGATCACATTGAGGATAAAGGCGACGATGCTCTGGTCTTTACCGGCCGAGATGAAGCCAGCGATTTTGCTGGTGTCCAGAGTCGTTACGTCGATGTGCATGCCGGCGCCCGGTTGCACGACGTTGACCACGACCAGACCGATCAGCAAGGCAATAGTGGAAACGATTTCGAAGTACAGCAGCGCATAACCGCCGGTCTTGCCGACCGATTTCATGTTCTGCATGCCGGCGATACCGCTGACGACCGTACAGAAGATAATTGGCGCGATGACCATTTTGATCAGTTTGATGAACCCGTCACCCAGCGGCTTGAGGGCCACACCGGTCTGCGGGTAGAAGTGACCAAGCAGGATGCCGATGGCGATGGCAACGATCACCTGGAAATACAGGGATTTGTACAGTGGCTGACGAGTCGTCATTGCAAAGTTCCTCAAGAGTGCGCGCTAACAACATCCATCTGTTGCCCACGACACCTGAATTGCGAACCCTCCTGCACTGGAGGGATTTGTTTTTTCGAGCTGCGCGACGGCAGGCATCTGCTCGTTGTATCGCAAGCGGCGTGCCACTTTTGCAAAACCCGCTGCGAGCCTTTTGACATCAGGGGTTACAGGTTCAGCGTGCCTTGGGTGCGCTATAAAACAGTGGCGGATTTCCGCCCATCCGCCAAACCTCGTCCTGCAATTTGGCGGATATCCGCCTTGTCCATTGCCTGACCCGACGACTACCATCCGTCGTTCAATAGACGGACCTGCCTTCTATGCGCGAACGTACCATCGCCAGCCATTTCGCCCGTGCCGCCCTCGGTGGCGCGCGTCGGCTGGGTCATGACTGTTCAAACCTGCTGCAACAACTCGGCATCAGCCCCGAGCTGCTGGAAGAACCGCGTGCGCGCATTGCGCCTGAGCAGTTCACCCGCTTGATCCAGGGATTGTGGCTGGCACTCGACGACGAGTACCTGGGCTTCGGGCCGGTGCCGAGTAAAACCGGCAGTTTCGCGATGATGTGTCATGCGGTGATTCACTGCCGCAATCTCGATAAGGCACTGCATCGCGGCTTGTTGTTTTATAGCCTGTTCCCCGGCGGCCCGCGCCTGACCCTGACCCGCGAAAACGAAATGATCCGCCTGAGCCTGGACGATTCGCAGTTTCAGGATCCGGACCATTTCCTCACCGAGAGCCAGTTGATGGTCTGGCATCGCCTCGGCAGTTGGCTGATCGGCCAGCGCATCCGCCTGGAACAAGCGACGTTCAGCTACCCGAGGCCCGAGCACGGCGCGGAATACGAGTTGCTGTTCCCCTGCCCGATGGAATTTTCCGCGTCGCAGAGCAGCCTGCTGTTCCACAGTCGCTACCTGAACATGCCGTTGCTGCAGGACGAGCGGACCCTCAAGCATTTCCTCGAACACTCCCCCGCCGACCTGTTGTCGCGCCCGGATGACGGCGACAGCCTGAGCAGCCAGTTGCGCCGCTTGCTCAGCCGCGACAGTGCGCGCTGGCCGGACCTGGAAGCGGTGGCCGCGCACCTGCACATCAGCCCGCAGACGCTACGCCGGCATTTGCGCGAAGAGGGTTCGAGTTTTCAGGAGTTGAAGGATCAGTTGCGCCGGGACATTGCGATTTATCACCTGGGGCGTGCGGACCTGTCGTTGCAACAGATTGCCGAGCAGCTGGGGTTTTCCGAGCCTTCGGCGTTTCATCGGGCGTTCAAGAAATGGACCGGGCTTACACCCGGAGCCTACCGCGCGCAGGAGAATTGATTGTTGCGGTGAATTCACCGGCCCCTTCGCGGGCAAGCCTCGCTCCTACAGGAAAGCGCTTTCCCTCGTAGGAGCGAGGCTTGCCCGCGAAGAGGCCCGATTGAGCACCTTCAAACTCCCGGTCAAACCACCGGAAAATGAATCCGGAACGCCGCGCCGCCCATCGGCGAATCGCCCAGGGTCAGTTTCGCGTTGTAACTCTCGATGATGTCCTTGACCACCGCCAACCCGATCCCCTGCCCCGGGTGCTGACGGTCCAGCCGTTCGCCGCGCTGCAGAATCCGCGCGCGCTGATCCGGTGGCACACCCGGCCCGTCGTCCTCGACGCACAATTCGACCCCGCTCAAGGTCTCGCGCACGCTGATGCGCACTTCGCCCAGGCACAGGCGATAGGCGTTTTCCAGCAGGTTGCCCATCATTTCCAGCAAGGCGCCCTGCTCGATGGGCACGTAGCATTGCTCCGGCAGATCGAAGGCCACCCGCACGCGCTTGTCGCGGTAGACCTTGTCCAGCGTGTCGCAGAGGCTTTGCAGCACCGGACGCAACCGCACCTGATGGCGCACCAGGCCGCTTTTGCGCAGGCTGGCGCGCTGCAACTGATAGCTGATCTGCTGGCTCATGCGCTCGATCTGGGTTTGCAGCACCCAGGCCTGATCGCGATCCGCCGGGCGCTGCGCCATGTCTTCGCTGACGCCTTGCAGCACGGTCAACGGGGTTTTCAGGCTGTGGGCCAGGTCGCCGAGAGAATCGCGATAGCGGCTGCGCTGTTCGCGCTCGCCGTGCAGCAAGCGGTTGAGCGAGCCGGTCAGGCGCAGCAATTCACGCGGGTGCTGTTCGCTGAGGCTTTCGCGGGTGCCGCTTTCGATTTCGTCGAGCTCCTGACTGAGTCGGCGCAACGCCTGCAAGCCCCAGGTCAGGCCGATCCACAGCAACGCCAGCAGCACCAACAAAGCGGCGCCGAAACCCAGATAGAGATTTTCCCGCAGGCCTTCGAGGGTGTCTTCGTACTCGCGCACCGGTTGCAGCGCGACGATGCTGAACGCCGCGCTTTTGCCGCCAAGCAGTTTGACTTCGACGTCATAGACGAAGAATTCCTGGCCGTTGGCTTCGCTGATCCTCGCGAACTCGTTACCGCGCCCGTCGTAACGCGGTTTGTAGTTGATGTCCTCTTCCTGAGTGCCCTTCGAGCGCCAGACCAGGTGACCTTCACGGTCATAGATGTAGCCGAGCAAACGGCTGTCGGTGAGGTTGAAACGCTCGTCCGGCAACTGCGCCGGCATCTGCAAGTGGTTGCCTTCGACCCGGGCGGCGGAAATCAGCGTGGTGACGTCCGACGCCAGGCGCTGCTCGATGGAATCCTGCAACGCCAGGCTGAACGCGCCCTGCATCGCCGGCAGCAACGCCAGCATGAACAACACCGCCAGGATCGTGGCGGCGAGCATCAAACGGACACGAAGCGAACGAATCAAGTGCAGCGCTCATTGAACAGGTAGCCGAGGCCCCGCACGGTGTCGATCGGCTTGAAGCCGGCCGGGCCTTCGAGTTTGCGGCGCAAGCGGCCGACCAGCACTTCGATCACGTTCGGATCGCGCTCGTCGTCATCCGGGTAGAGCTGCTCCATCAAGCGGTCCTTGGCCACCACTTGCTGATGATGGCGCATCAGGTATTCGAGGATCCGGTACTCGTAGGCAGTCAGCGCCAGCGGTTGTTCATCGAGGGACGCCTGCTTGCGATTGAGGTCGAGCAGCAGCGGCCCGGCGACGATGGTCGACTGGGTGAAACCGCTGGAGCGACGCAGCAAGGCATTCAGGCGCGCATCCAGCTCTTCGAACTGGAACGGCTTGACCACGTAATCGTCGGCGCCGGCAGCGAGGCCTTCGACCTTGTCCTGCCAGTTGCCGCGCGCGGTGAGGATCAGGATCGGGAAGGTCTTGCCCCGCGAGCGCAGCTGACGGATCAGGTCGAGCCCGCCCATGCCGGGCAGGCCGAGGTCGATCACCGCCAGGTCATGGTTGAATTGCTCGGTCTGGTACAGCGCCTCCTCGGCGTTGGCCACGGACTCGACCACGTGGCCACTGTCCGTCAGGCGGGTTTGCAGGTGATGGCGCAACAGCGCTTCATCTTCGACGACCAGCAATTTCATAACGCTCTCCCGGGCAATTCAACCTCTCCAGAGGTGCAACGGCGTATTTCAAGACAGATCATAGCGGCCCATGAGGTTCTCCTGACGGAGTTTAATGCCATTGTGAAAGACCGACACGTTCGCGTAAGCAGCGCAGTAATCGGCCTGAGGGTTCGGGCGGCCCAACTGCGCGCCCCAGGCACTGTCATGACTGACCACGCCGTTCGTGCCGATGCTGTGCAGGGTGAGGGACTTTTTGGGTCGCTCGCCGGTCTTCCCAAGAGCAAGGCTGGCGACATTATCGTCGGAAGCGAACGCCGCGGTGCTCGCGCTCAAAACGGTGAATGCCAGCAGCAGGTTTTTAAAGCCAGTCATAGGAAAATGTCCTCATGCGCAGATGCTTTGGGTACGGCGCTACATTACGCACCGGCCCCTGAACTCCCCCTGAACGCACTCTGAACCCGAGCTGAACCAGATCGACTAGGCTGTGTTGACGACTTTTTTGCAGGAGATCCGACCATGCGTATATTCCTTGCCCTGTTCTTGCTGGCCGTGAGCGGGCTCAGCCAGGCGGCCATCAAGACCCAGGAAATCCCCTATCAAAGCCCCGACGGCACCAAGCTGATCGGGTATTACGCTTACGACGACGCAGTTAAAGGCCCCCGCCCTGGCGTTGTGGTGGTTCACGAGTGGTGGGGGCTCAATGACTACGCCAAGCGCCGCGCCCGTGACCTCGCCGGTCTGGGCTACAGCGCCTTGGCCATCGACATGTATGGCGACGGCAAAAACACCGAGCATCCCAAGGACGCCATGGCGTTCATGCAAGCGGCGATCAAGGACAGCGCCGCTGCCAGTGCGCGGTTTCAGGCCGGGCTGGATTTGTTGAAGAAACAGCCGCAAACCGATCCGGATAAAATCGCCGCGATTGGCTACTGCTTCGGCGGCAGCGTGGTGCTGAACGCGGCACGTCAGGGCTTGCCGCTGGCGGGTGTGGTGAGTTTCCACGGGGCGCTGGCGACCAAAGCACCTGCAACGCCGGGCAGCGTGAAAGCGAAAATCCTTGTGGAGCATGGCGCGCTGGACAGCATGGTGACGGCGGAAAACGTCGCGGCGTTCAAGGCGGAGATGGACAAGGCCGGGGCCGATTATCAATTCGTCAACCTTGAGGGCGCCAAGCATGGGTTCAGCAATCCGGATGCGGATCGCTTGAGCCATGGCGATCATGGCGGGCCGGATATTGGTTACAACAAGGCGGCGGATGAAAAATCGTGGGCGGATATGCAGGCATTCTTCAAGAAGATATTTGGTTGAGCAGGTAGACCGAGGCGCGGCCATCGCGAGCAAGCCTCGCTCCTACAGGTTAGCGTTATCCCCTGTAGGAGCGAGGCTTGCCCGCGAAGAACGATAACGCGGTCTGACGTCAGGGCTACCCAGCTTCAAGGCAACCCGGCAAAATGCCCGACATGAATCCCGTCCCCGCCCTGCCCGCCTGCTGCACCCCACTCGATGCCCATTGGCCGCTGCCGTTCGTGTTGCCCGATACGGTGCTGCTGAGCACGCACTTCAACACCTCGCAACTGGCCGCCGATGACTTTCAGCGCAGCGCCATCGAGCCGCCCGCGACCATCCGGCGTTCGGTGGCCAAGCGTCAGGCCGAATTTCTTGCCGGCCGGGTTTGCGCTCGCGCCGCGTTGCAGCGCTTGGAAGGGCTGAATTTTACCCCGGCCATTGGCGAAGACCGGGCACCGGTCTGGCCCGCGCACATCTGCGGTTCGATCACCCACAGCACCGGCCGCGCTGCGGCGATTGTCGCGCAGAAAACCCACTGGCGCGGCCTGGGGATGGACCTGGAAAACCTGCTCAACCCTGAACGGGCCGAGCGCCTGGCCGGGGAAATTCTCACCCCGCCGGAGTTACAACGCATGGCGGCAGGCCATCGCGATCAACTGGCGCTGCTGGTGACGCTGACGTTTTCGGTGAAGGAGAGTCTGTTCAAGGCGCTGTATCCGATTGTTCAGCAGCGCTTCTACTTCGAGCATGCCGAGGTGTTGGAGTGGTCCGAGGCGGGTGAGGTGCGGTTGCGATTGCTGACGGATCTGTCCAGTGAATGGCGCCATGGCACCGAGCTGGATGCGCAGTTCGGGGTTAAGGATGGGCAGTTGTTGAGTCTGGTGAGTATCAAGGCCTGAGGATTTACGGCGTCGGTTCGGGCCTCATCGCGAGCAGGCTCGCTCCCACACTGGATCTATGCCACACCGAAAATCCCCTGTGGGAGCGAGCCTGCTCACGATGGCGGCAGACCATTCACCGCCAATCTCAACGCTTCTCCTGATTGCGCGGCCAACTCAAACTGAAACACGCCCCACCCAGGCTCTTGCTCTTGCTGATCAACGCTCGCCCGTCATGCCAATGGATGATCCGCCGCACGATCGACAGCCCCAACCCATGCCCGCCCGAAGCACGGGTTCGGCTGTCATCGAGACGCAGGAACGGTGTAAAGATTTTCTCCCACGCGGATTCCGGCACACCCGGCCCGTCGTCCTCGATGTCCACCCGACAACGCTGCTGCCCGACCTGATAGCTGACGGTCACCCGCGATGAGGCATGGCGCATGGCGTTGCTCACCAGGTTCTGGATCGCCCGGTGCAGGTAACGGGGTTCGGCCTCGACCCAGGCATCATCGCAATCGGCGGCCGAGAGGCACAGACCGCGCTGCACCGTGACGTCGGCGCGCAAGGGCGCCAATTCTTCGATCACTTGATTAACCAACGCATCCAGGTCGATCCGCTGGAAATTCAGCGCGGGCGAACCCTGTTCCAGCCGCGCGTAAGTGAGCATCTCGTCCACCAGCCGATCAAGGTCTTCAATGTCATGATCCATGCCCTCGCGGTACTTCTCCAGCGCCTGCGGCGTGGTGGCCGAGCCGATCATCTCCAGGCCGAAACGCAGCCGCGCCACCGGCGTGCGCAATTCGTGGGACACCGCGCGTACCAGTTCACGCTGGATCGCCAGCAACTGCTGCAAGTGCTCGGCCATGCCGTTGAACGCCGAGGCCAGGCGTCCCACCGAGTCGGCACCGCGCGCCGGCACGCGGGTTTCCAGGCTGCCTTTGGCGATGCGCGTGGCGGCCGCTTCGAGCCCGCGCAAACGACGCTCCAGTTGCCGCACCAAGAGATAGACGATCAACCCGATCAGGCTCAAGCCCAGCGCCGCGATCAGCACCAGCCACTCCGGCGGGTAAGGATTCATCTGATACAGCGGACCGATTTCCAGCACCCACGGCGTGCCGACCATGCCGGCAAACACCCGGATCGAATCGCCGCCCTTGCCCAGCGCCATTACCGTATCGCCTTCGGCCACCCGACGGCTCTGGTCTTCGTCCATGTCCGCTTCGCCGACCGTGACCAGCCGCAAGTCGAAACCAAACCCCTTGTCTTCTTTCAACTGCGCCAGTCGCTTGGGCTGCTCGGCCACCGGCACGCGCACCAGCTCATCGGCGAGCAGGTAAATAGTCGCGCGGGCCAGTTGCTCGCTGATCTGCTGCACCTCCCCCGTGAGCACCAACTGCTCCTTGTCGCTGATCAGCCGATAGACCTTCGCCGCATGCGGACCGGTCTGCTCCACCAGCGCCTGACCGCGCAGCACGCGGGTGCGCTGAGTCAGGTCGAGGTCGGTCTGGGCGAAGGTCTTCAGCGCCAACGGAATCCCGAGCAGGCGTTCCCACACCAGCAAGGCGCGGTGACGCTGGGTTTCGTTCATCGGTTGCAGGTTGTCGGCCATCAGCGAGAACGTGCCATGGGCCAGGCGCTCGCGGTATTGCTCGCTGCGCACCTGGTTGAGCATGTGCAACGCCAGCACGCCGAGCACCGCCACCAGAATCAGCGCCGCGCACATGCCGCCATAGATGC
Source organism: Pseudomonas sp. BF-R-01 (assembly GCF_019946615.1). NCBI lineage: Bacteria > Pseudomonadati > Pseudomonadota > Gammaproteobacteria > Pseudomonadales > Pseudomonadaceae > Pseudomonas > Pseudomonas sp. BF-R-01. The sequence continues at coordinate 8,054 of NZ_JAGYFX010000034.1, read as the reverse complement.
GCAGGAAGATCGAATTCACAGCGACGGGTCTACGCAGGCTTCCGGCACAAACAGGTAGCCCTTGCTGCGGATGGTTTTGATCAGGCGCGGATGATCCGGGTCATCGCCGATCTTCGGCCGGATGCGCGAAATGCGCACGTCGATGGAGCGGTCCTGGCCGTCATAGCCGATGCCGCGCAGTGCGGTGAAAATCTCTTCACGAGAGAGGATGCGCCCGGCATTGGCCACCAACAGCCACAGCAGGTCGAACTCGGCGCTGGTCAGTTCGATGCCGTTGTCGTGCAGCCAGGCTTCACGCAAGGCGTTGTCCACCACCAGCGGGCCGAACTGCAGGCGCCGCTGTTTTTCCGGGACGGGTTCAGGCGCTTCACTGCGCCGCAACAAGGCCTGGATGCGGGCTAGCAGCAGGCGTGGGCGAACCGGTTTGCAGACGTAGTCGTCGGCGCCCAGGTCGAGGCCGAGGATCTGATCGGTGTCGTCGGTACGCGCGGTGAGCATCAGGATCGGCCCGTCGTACTTGTCACGGACCTTGCGGCAAATGCTCAGGCCGTCTTCACCCGGCAGCATCAGGTCGAGGATCACCAGGTCCGGTTTCTCCTTGATGATGCGCGCGGCCGCCAGGGCGCCGTTGCCTTCGATCGACACACGCAGGCCATTGGCCTCCAGGTATTCGCGGGTCAGTTCGGCCAGACGCTGGTCGTCTTCCACTATCAATACCTGCCAGGCTTCTTGCTCCACGGTGACCTCTGCTTGCCAACAACACTAATAAGGAAGGATCCGCCCGTCTTTTTGTAATGATTGGGGAGGATAAGAATGCGTAACCATCGGCCGATTGTATAAACGTCGCCCGCCGAGAACACAAGCCGGCAAATGCGTTCGGACAACCCGGTTTTTTGTGATAGGGTTCGCGCCCTTAAAAATCCGAATGACTGTTTTCAATCGCTGAAAATCAGTGAAAAACAGTCCGCTCCAGCTAGGTCGCGGCCTACACGCTCGTTCCACCTTTCACACACAATTTACGCACAGGTTTATCCACAGGTAGTACGTTGCAACACCCTCCGAAACGCATTATCTTGTACCCCGACGCGAAAAAAACCCTACATGTAGGGTTTTACGCCAAAAACCAAACACAAACCGGACACCGATTTCAAGCGCTTTTATTGCCTCTTTCCGGTTGAACCAAACGTATTTTCGAAAGACCAAACCGCGCGTGCGGATGGCTACTGTTTTTGAGCCGGAAACGGCGTTAACGGTACGGGTGTTGCAGTCGATTACTGTCACCCAAAAGGATCCTGGTGTCAGGCTCAAGGCCTGGGACCAAAGACTTCGGCATGGAAGCGGCGCCCCAACAGCCCCCTTCCTGATCTGTCCCGAAGTTGGTATGCCCGGCCCAGCCGGTTGTAGTGCTTCAGGACGGAACGGTGGGCACCGTGATGGTGCCCAAACAAACATAGAGAATGTGGAGACAACCCCCCATGCAAACCGACACAACTCGCGAGAACCCGCAGGGCACTTTGCCGCAGGCCGCTGATTCGACTTCGGATCTGTCCGCCACCGCGCCTGGCCAACTGCGCGTGATCAAGCGTAACGGCACTGTCGTTCCTTACACCGATGACAAGATCACCGTCGCGATCACCAAAGCGTTTCTCGCAGTTGAAGGCGGCACCGCTGCCGCTTCGTCGCGAATCCATGACACCGTGGCCCGCCTGACCGAACAGGTCACCGCGACCTTCAAGCGTCGCATGCCATCGGGCGGCACCATCCACATCGAAGAAATCCAGGACCAGGTCGAACTGGCCCTGATGCGTGCCGGTGAGCAGAAAGTGGCTCGCGACTACGTGATCTACCGCGACGGTCGTTCGAAACAACGCGCTGCCCACGCTCCGGCAGAAGAAGCGGTCAACGCTCACCCGTCGATCCGCATCACCCGCGCCGACGGCACTTTTGCACCGCTGGACATGGGTCGCCTGAACACCATCGTCACCGAAGCGTGCGAAGGCCTGGAAGAAGTCGACGGCGACCTGATCCAGCGCGAAACCCTGAAAAACCTGTACGACGGCGTGGCCCTGACCGACGTCAACACCGCCCTGGTGATGACTGCCCGTACCCTGGTCGAGCGTGAGCCGAACTACTCGTTCGTGACCGCCCGCCTGCTGATGGACACCCTGCGTGCCGAAGGCCTGAGCTTCCTGAACGTTGCCGAAAGCGCGACCCACCACGAAATGGTCGACCTGTACGCCAAGGCATTGCCTGCGTACATCGCCAAGGGTATCGAATTCGAATTGCTGAACCCGGTCCTGGCCACCTTCGACCTGGAAAAACTCGGCAAGGCGATCAACCACGAGCGCGATCAGCAGTTCACTTACCTGGGCCTGCAAACCCTGTACGACCGTTACTTCATCCACAAGGACGGTATCCGCTTCGAACTGCCGCAAATCTTCTTCATGCGCGTGGCCATGGGCCTGGCGATCGAAGAGAAGCAGAAAGAAGACCGTGCGATCGAGTTCTACAACCTGTTGTCGTCCTTCGACTACATGTCGTCGACTCCGACCCTGTTCAACGCCGGTACCCTGCGTCCACAGCTGTCCAGCTGCTACCTGACCACCGTGCCGGATGACCTGTCGGGCATCTACCACGCGATCCACGACAACGCCATGTTGTCGAAATTCGCCGGTGGCCTGGGCAACGACTGGACCCCGGTTCGTGCACTCGGTTCGTACATCAAGGGCACCAACGGCAAATCCCAGGGCGTGGTTCCGTTCCTGAAAGTCGTCAACGACACCGCCGTTGCCGTTAACCAGGGTGGCAAGCGCAAAGGCGCTGTGTGTGCCTACCTGGAAACCTGGCACATGGACATCGAGGAGTTCATCGAACTCCGCAAGAACACCGGTGATGATCGTCGTCGTACCCACGACATGAACACCGCCAACTGGATCCCTGACCTGTTCATGAAGCGCGTCTTCGATGACGGCAAGTGGACCCTGTTCTCGCCGTCCGAAGTACCGGACCTGCACGACCTGACCGGCAAGGCTTTCGAAGAGCGTTACGAGTACTACGAAGCCCTGACCGAGTACCCGGGCAAGGTCAAGCTGTTCAAGACCATCCAGGCCAAAGACCTGTGGCGCAAAATGCTGTCCATGCTGTTTGAAACCGGCCACCCATGGCTGACCTTCAAAGACCCGTGCAACCTGCGCAGCCCGCAGCAGCACGTTGGCGTGGTCCACAGCTCGAACCTGTGCACCGAGATCACCTTGAATACCAACAAGGACGAGATCGCCGTTTGCAACCTGGGCTCGATCAACCTGCCGAACCACATCGTCAACGGCAAGCTGGACACCGCCAAGCTGGAACGCACCGTGAACACCGCTGTTCGCATGCTCGATAACGTTATCGACATCAACTACTACTCGGTGCCGCAAGCGAAGAACTCCAACTTCAAGCACCGTCCGGTCGGCCTGGGCATCATGGGCTTCCAGGACGCTTTGTACCTGCAGCACATTCCTTACGGTTCCGACGCTGCCGTCGAGTTCGCCGACAAGTCGATGGAAGCGGTCAGCTACTACGCGATCCAGGCGTCCTGCGACCTGGCCGATGAGCGCGGCGCGTACGAGACGTTCCAGGGGTCGCTGTGGTCCAAAGGCATCCTGCCGCTGGATTCGCAACAGATCCTGATCGAGCAGCGCGGCCAGAAGTACATCGACGTTGACCTGAACGAATCCCTGGACTGGGCACCGGTTCGCGCCCGTGTACAGAAAGGCATTCGTAACTCCAACATCATGGCCATCGCACCGACCGCGACCATCGCCAACATCACTGGCGTCTCGCAGTCGATCGAACCGACCTACCAGAACCTCTACGTGAAATCGAACCTGTCGGGCGAATTCACCGTGATCAACCCGTACCTGGTTCGCGACCTCAAGGCTCGCGGTCTGTGGGACTCGGTCATGATCAACGACCTGAAGTACTACGACGGTTCGGTGCAGCAGATCGAGCGCATCCCGCAAGAACTCAAAGAGCTCTACGCGACTGCCTTCGAAGTGGACACCAAGTGGATCGTCGACGCGGCAAGCCGTCGTCAGAAGTGGATCGACCAGGCTCAGTCGCTGAACCTGTACATCGCCGGCGCCTCGGGCAAGAAGCTGGACGTGACCTACCGCATGGCCTGGTACCGTGGTCTGAAAACCACTTACTACCTCCGTGCCCTGGCCGCGACCAGCACCGAGAAGTCGACCATCAACACCGGCAAGCTGAACGCTGTTTCCAGCGGCGGCAACCACGGTGAAGATTCGGTCCTGGCAGCTCCTGCCGGTCCTGCTCCAGTGCCGAAGGCTTGCGCCATCGACGAGCCGGATTGCGAAGCTTGCCAATAAGCTGAGCCGGTAGGCGCTGAAAGGCGCTTACCCGACAACCCCCGATCGGTCCTCTGGATTGGTCGGGGGTTTTCTTTTGCCCATGGAAATGTGGTGACTGGTATGACGCCTTCGCGGGCAAGCCTCGCTCCTACAAGGTTTTGTGAACGACAAAGAGCTTTGTAGGAGCGAGGCTTGCCCGCGAAGAGGCCCTCCCTGACAACACAAAATCCCGGCCACAAAAAAGCCCCTCTTACGAGGGGCTTTTTATGCAGCGCTATCCAGCATCAGGTCATCTGAATGATGGTCTGCATGATGGTGCTTTGAGTCGAGATGGTCTTGGCGTTCGCCTGGTAGTTGCTCTGCGCCTTGATCAGGTCGACCAGTTCGCTGGTCAGGTTGACGTTGGACTCTTCCAGGGAGTTGGAGTGGATCTCGCCCAAGGTGCCGGTGTTCGGCGCATCGTAGCCCGGGATACCGGACGCGTAGGTTTCTTTCCAGCTGGTGCCGCCTACTGGCTGTAGACCTTGCTCGTTGGTGAAGCTGGCGAGCGAGATCTGGCCGATGGCCTTGGTCTGGCTGTTGCTGAAGTTGGCCAGCATGATACCGCTACCATCGATGGTCAGGTTGGTGATCTGGCCGGTGGCGTAGCCGTTCTGCGTAGGAATCGAACGTGCGGTGTCAGCATTGTATTGCGAGGTTTTGGCCATGGAGACCGTAACGACGCCGGAAGTAGCGCCGTTCGCTGTCCACACGCCATTTTTCACGTCACCGGGAATCCAGCCGGTGACCCTCAGGTCAGGGCTCACGATCGGCGCCGGAACGGCCGGAGTGGTAACCGAAACCAGATTGCCCGAGGTATCGAACACCATGGTCGAAGCGACCGGCAGGTTCAACGGAACCGCGGTAGGACTAGGGTCGGTGCCATTCGGGTTGCGACCATCAATCAGGGTGTAGGTTTTCCAGGTGTTCGCCCCGGTCTTGACCATGTATTGGTCCATGACGTGCTTGTTACCCTGAGTGTCATAAATCGGGGTACTGAACTGTTTGGTGAAGGTGGCTTCTTTGGTCGAATCAAACGGGGTGGCAACCTGATCGATAACCGGTGCGGTGGAGTTCAGGTTGATCGTCGACGACACCGTGGAGGTGTTTTTTGGCGCCAGGTTCGAAGTATCGATACGCAGATCGGTCAACACGCCGTTGATGATCTTGCCGTTGGCGTCCACGCCGTAACCTTGCAGACGCGAAGTACCGTCGGTGTTGGTGACGTAACCGTCCTTGTCGACCTTGAACGTACCGGCACGGGTGTAGGACAGCGAGCCGTTGTCGTTCAGCACGAAGAAGCCGGAACCGTTGATGCCCATGTCCAGCACGTTGCCGGTGTTGTTGACGTCGCCCTGGGTGAACTGCTGGGAAACGTTGGCCAGGCGCACGCCGTTACCAATGGTTTTGCTACCGGAACCCAGCTTGGTGGCCGAGTAAACGTCCGAGAATTCCGCACGGGACGATTTGAAACCGGTGGTCGCGACGTTGGCGATGTTGTTGCCGGTCACGTCCAGTTGTTTGTTGGCTGCATAGAGACCGCTAAGGCCGATATTGAAAGACATATTCCACTCCTTTGTGCCGTGTTAGTCGGCTCTACATACCAATTGTTTGTACTTTGGACAGGGCGATGCTGCCCCCACCGGCGAGATTGAGCATCAACTCACCGCCGGTCTGGCTGATGGTCACGCTGCTGACAGTCGCCGGCAGGTACGTCACCAGCGAAGTCGCCTTGCCGTCGTAAGTTGCGGTGGCGCCGAAGGTGTACGTACCCGCCTTGGCCACTTCGCCTGCATCGTTCTTGCCGTCCCAGATGAAACTGGCGCTGCCGGCTTTTTGGCTGCCCAGGTCGATGGTGCGGATGACCTTGCCATCGGCGTCGCTAATCTTCACTTTCACCGGGTCCACCGAGGCCGGAACCGCGACGGTCCCGTTGAAGCTCTTGGAGGTATCGACCACGGCCTTCTCGCTCGGCGCGATGACCGAACGCCCGACCAGCGACGAAGCCTGCAGGGCCTGGGACGAGTTGTAATTGCTGGCCAGGCCACTCACGGTGGTGTTGAGCGTGGTGATGCCTTCCAGGCTGCTGAACTGCGCCAGCTGGGCAACGAACTCGCCGTTGTCCTGCGGCTCCAGCGGGTTCTGGTTCTTCAGCTGTGTCACCAGCAACTGCAGGAACGCGTCCTTGCCCAGGGCCTTTTTGCCGGTGGCGCTGTTCGTGGCGGACGCCAGGCCGTCGGCACTGGTGTTGGTCTTGATCGAAGAGTTGGCCAGGATGTCTTTGAGGCTAATGCCGCTGGTGGTATCGGTAACACTCATCTGAGTCGCCCCTTATCACTGACCGAGGGTCAGGACCTTCTGCATCATGGTTTTGGCGGTGTTCATCATTTCGGCGTTGGTCTGGAACGAACGGCTCGCGGAAATCATGTCAGCCATTTCTTCAACCACGTTGACGTTCGGGTAGTAGACGTAGCCCTTGGCGTCGGCCGCCGGGTGGTTTGGCTCATAGCGCGCTTCCAGATTGCTCTGGTCTTCGACCACGCCCAGCACTTGCACGCCCTGACCGGCCGCGTCCTGGTTCTGGAACAACGAATCGCTGCCGCCGCTCTGCCCGCCCTGGAACATGGTGGCGAACACCGGATGACGTGCGCGATAGGTCTGGTCGATGCTCGACGAGACGGTCTCGGCGTTGGCGATGTTCGAGGCCACGGTGTTCAAGCGCGTGGTTTGCGCGCTCATGCCGCTACCGGCAATGTTGAAAACACTGGATAGAGACATGACTTACTCTCCGCGAATGGCTGACATCAGCCCTTTGAATTTGCTGTTGAGCAGGGTGAAGCTGGCCTGGAAGTTGATCGCGTTTTCCGCGTAGTTCGACTGTTCCAGTTGGGCATCCACGGTGTTCTGGTCAATCGACGGTTGCATCGGCGTGCGATACAGCAGCGACTCGTCGCCATTGCCCATGCCTTCGGCTTCGATATGACGGTTGTTGGTCATGTTCAAGGCGAATGTGCCGCTCTTGGTTTTCTCGTTCTGCTCGGCGAGCACTTTCGAGAAGTCCAGATCCCGAGCCTTGTAGTTCGGGGTGTCGGCGTTGGCGATGTTGTTGGCCAGGACTTCGGCACGCTGGGCGCGGAAGCCCAGGGCTTGTTCGTGGATACCGAGCGCTTTATCGAAGCTGATGCTCATGTCGGGAAACCTTCGGGTGACCTGATTTTTCGTACGATGGATATAGCAAGCGGCGTGCCAATTCAAAAAAGCCCGTAAACCGGGGCTTTGCGGGCTTGGGCAAGGCGGCAATGCCAGAAAAGCGGCAACGGGTTTCCGCCGTCTGCCGCTTTTCTGCCGCTTTCGGTTTTGGGCTTGGGTTGTGTGCATATCCGTTTTTGCGGTAACGGCGGCTATTGGTTTCGCCCTTACGGCGAGTCACTTTGGAAAAGCCCCAAAGTAACCAAAGGGCTCTTGCCCCTTTCGTTCGGTGCCTCGCTAATGCTCGGCATGCCCTCGCTCCGGTCCTGCTCCGTGGGCCCGCCGCTATCGGCCATCCATGGCCGGGGGCGGCTAACCCGGCATCCATGCCGGGTTGCCCACTGCGCAGAACCTCCACTCGGCCTCTCGAGGGGGCGACCACCGCCACAGCCGCCGAGGCGGCCTGAAAGCCGA
>NZ_JAGYFX010000033.1:0-58611 GCF_019946615.1 Pseudomonas sp. BF-R-01 | reverse complement strand
CCTCGGTAATCAGACAAACCGCGGTGGCTGAATCGCCAGCAAGCCGGCTCCTACGAAAAGCCGATCAGTCGTTGTAGTCTTCCCAACCGCCCATCTGTTTCCAGCGATTGACGATGCCGCAGAACAGCTCGGCCGTCTTCTCGGTGTCGTAGCGAGCCGAGTGAGCCTCGCGACCGTCGAAGTCGATATCGGCGGCCTGACAGGCTTTCGCCAGCACCGTCTGACCGTACGCCAGACCGGCCAGGGTGGCCGTGTCGAAGCTGGAGAACGGATGGAACGGATTGCGCTTCATGTCCAGGCGCGCAACCGCCGCGTTCAGGAAGCCCAGATCGAAGCTGCTGTTGTGCCCGACCAGAATCGCCCGCTTGCAGTCGTTGGCTTTCAGCGCCTTGCGGATGCCACGGAAGATATCGGTCAGCGCCGCTTCTTCACTCACCGCCATGCGCAGCGGGTGATCGAGTTTGATCCCGGTGAACTCCAGCGCGGCCGCTTCGATGTTGGCGCCTTCAAAAGGCTCGACGCGGAAGAAGTAGGTGTGGTCAGGGTAGACAAAACCCTTCTCGTCCATGGCGATGGTGGTAGCGGCTATTTCCAGCAAAGCGTCAGTGGCAGAGTTGAAACCACCGGTTTCAACGTCGACAACGACTGGCAGGTATCCACGGAATCGAGCTGCCATCGGGTGGCGTGGACCACCTCCGCCGCCTTGACCGTCCTGTTCGTCGTCGTAATGGTCTTCACTCACGCGTGTTCCTCCAGCAGGCGCCAGCGCAGTTTTTCACCGGCGCGCAGCGGGATAACGGTCAGCTCGCCAAATGGCAGGCTGGTTGGGGCGGTCCACTCGTCGCGGACCAGAGTAATGCGATCGGTGTTCACCGGCAGGCCATAGAAGCGCGGGCCGTTGAGGCTGGCGAAGGCTTCGAGCTTGTCCAGTGCGTTACGTTGTTCGAACGCTTCGGCGTACATCTCGATCGCCGCATAAGCGGTGTAGCAACCGGCACAGCCGCACGCGGCTTCTTTGGCATGCTGGGCGTGAGGCGCCGAGTCGGTGCCGAGGAAGAACTTTTCGCTGCCGCTGGTGGCGGCGTCGAGCAGGGCTTCCTGGTGCGTATTGCGCTTGAGGATCGGCAGGCAATAGAAGTGCGGCCGAATCCCGCCCACCAGCATGTGGTTGCGGTTGTACAAGAGGTGATGCGCGGTGATGGTCGCGCCAACGTTGGCCGAAGCCTCGTTGACGAACTGCACGGCGTCCGCGGTGGTGATGTGTTCGAACACCACTTTGAGCGTCGGGAAACGCTCGACCACACGACGCATGTGCTCATCGATGAAGATTTTTTCGCGGTCGAACACGTCGACATCGCCACGGGTGACTTCACCGTGAACCAACAAAGGCATCCCGACTTCGGCCATGGCCTCAAGCGCAGGGAAGATCTTGTCGATGCTGGTGACGCCAGAGTCCGAGTTGGTGGTCGCGCCGGCCGGATACAACTTGGCGGCATGAATGAAACCGCTGGCCTTGGCCTCACGAATTTCTTCGGGCTGGGTGCGGTCGGTCAGGTAAAGGACCATCAACGGTTCGAAACGGCTGCCAGCCGGACGTGCAGCGAGAATCCGCTGGCGATAGCCGTCGGCTTCAGCGGCGTTGCGCACCGGAGGTACCAGGTTGGGCATGATGATGGCGCGACCAAAGGTGCGCGCGACATCCGCAACGGTATTGGTCAACACGGCACCATCGCGAAGATGAATATGCCAGTCGTCGGGACGCAGCAGGGTCAGGCGGTCGGACATGAGGGGATTCCAGGCGGGTCAAACTGAAGGGAATGCTACCGGAAAAGACTCTCTCAGGCACTCGCTATCAAGTTTTGCGGGAAGCTTCCGATATCCAACAGGTATGCCGTAAACATGTGTGTGTCGGTCTTTTTGTTGTAGAAGCCAGTGGAGCCTCCCGTGCGCCAGCGTTATTTAGCCTTGCTCAGCGTGTTTGCCAGCCTTCCCGCGATGGCGCTCACTTTCCAGACCCGTCTGGAGAGCATCGAGTGGACGGTCGAAGGGGACAAGTTCGAGTGCCGCCTGACTCAACCGATCACTGATTTCGGTTCGGGTGAGTTCGTGCGCCGCGCCGGCGAGCAGGCGACGTTTCGTCTGAAAGCCTATAACTCGATGGTCGGCGGCGGCTCGGCGACCCTGCTGGCAGCCGCAGCGCCCTGGCAGCCGGGGCGGGGCGACATCAATCTGGGCTCCGTGCGGATTGGTAGCGGCAATGTGCTGTTCAACAGTTCGCAAGTTCAGGCCGGACGCCTGATCAGTGGCCTGATGGATGGGCGCAGCCCGGTCATTCGACATTCTTCGGGCGATGGCCGAGTGTCGGAAGTGCGGTTGTTGCCGGTCAAGTTCAGCAAGGCGTTCAACGATTATCAAAGCTGTGTGGCGAAGCTGCTGCCGAAGAATTTCGAGCAAGTCAAACAAACGCAGATCGGCTTTCCCGGCGACGGCCTGGATCTCGACGCACAGGCCAAGGCTCAGTTGCAGGTCATGCTGGAGTTCATGAAGGCCGATCCGACGGTCAATCACATCGAACTCGACGGCCACTCCGACAACAGCGGCAATCGCCTGGCCAATCGTGACCTGTCGCGGCGTCGGGCCCTGGCGGTCATGGAGTTCTTCAAGGCCAACGGTTTTCAGGAATCGCAGATCACTGTGCGCTTTCACGGCGAGCGTTATCCGTTGGCACCCAACACCAATGCCGCCAATCGGGCGAAGAACCGTCGGGTCAATGTGCATCTGGCGCGGGTCGCACCCACCGAGCAGCCGGCGCCTCAGACAACCGCATCGGCGAGCCCCGCGAAGACATACTGAACCGGCTGTCATCGTCGCCCGCTCGACATAATCTGTCGCTTCGTCGTCATAAGCTGTCGCGCCTCTGTAAATTATCCTGCATGACCGGTAGACTTGACGGCTTTCCGTAGAACCCCGTGGAGTGATGGCATGGCGGACGTAAACAAGGTCGTTCTGGCGTATTCCGGCGGCCTGGACACTTCGGTGATCCTCAAGTGGCTGCAGGATACTTATAACTGTGAAGTGGTGACCTTTACCGCTGACCTGGGTCAGGGCGAAGAGGTCGAGCCGGCTCGCGCCAAGGCTCAGGCCATGGGCGTAAAAGAAATCTACATCGACGATCTGCGCGAAGAATTCGTGCGTGACTTCGTATTCCCGATGTTCCGCGCCAACACCGTTTACGAAGGCGAGTACCTGCTGGGTACTTCCATCGCTCGTCCGTTGATCGCCAAACGCCTGATCGAAATCGCCAACGAAACCGGCGCTGACGCCATTTCCCACGGTGCCACCGGCAAGGGTAACGACCAGGTTCGTTTCGAACTGGGCGCTTATGCCTTGAAGCCAGGTGTGAAAGTGATCGCTCCGTGGCGCGAATGGGACCTGCTCTCCCGTGAAAAGCTGATGGATTACGCTGAAAAGCACGCGATCCCGATCGAGCGTCATGGCAAGAAGAAATCCCCGTACTCGATGGATGCCAACCTGCTGCACATCTCCTATGAAGGCGGCGTGCTGGAAGACACCTGGACCGAGCACGAAGAAGACATGTGGAAATGGACCGTCTCCCCGGAGAAGGCTCCTGACAAGGCGCAGTACCTCGAACTGACTTACCGTAACGGCGACATCGTTGCACTGGACGGCGTCGAAATGACTCCGGCCACCGTGCTGGCGACCCTGAACCGTATCGGTGGCGAACACGGTATCGGCCGTCTCGACATCGTCGAGAACCGTTACGTGGGCATGAAGTCCCGTGGCTGCTACGAAACCCCTGGCGGCACCATCATGCTGCGCGCCCACCGTGCGATCGAATCGATCACGCTGGACCGCGAAGTGGCTCACCTCAAAGACGAGCTGATGCCTAAATACGCCAGCCTGATCTACACCGGTTACTGGTGGAGCCCTGAGCGTCTGATGCTGCAACAGATGATCGATGCGTCCCAGGCTCACGTGAACGGCGTCGTGCGCCTGAAGCTGTACAAGGGCAACGTGATCGTCACTGGCCGCAAGTCCGACGAATCGTTGTTCGATGCCAACATCGCGACCTTCGAGGAAGATGGCGGCGCCTACAACCAGGCCGACGCGGCGGGCTTCATCAAGCTCAACGCGCTGCGCATGCGTATCGCGGCAAACAAAGGTCGCAAGCTGTTCTGAGATCTTTGACACGCTGATGGAATGTGTGGCCTTGTCCAGGACAAGGCCACACATTTGAAAACAGGGATTTTCTGTCTGACATTGCGATTCAACATTCTTGTTGTTTTAAATTCCTTCCTGTCCGCCCCCCATTGATCCTAAAGAGCAACTGCCTGCTGTGTGTCAGCCCGGCAATATTGATCAATGACCGTCACGTCACGTGAACTCAAATTGTAAGCAATACAGAACGTTGCGCTGCTGCGTTTTTTTGCGTTTCGGCAAAACTTGAGTGCGCTTTCTTTCAGTAACGTCTCCGATTCGGCAACAACGAGAAACACGACAACGTGTGCCGGATTCCCCTTGGGCTGGCGAAGCTTTTCCAGAAGGGCGCGGAACTCATTTTTTTTGTTCATCCACCGCGCATCAATGATGTGCAGATCCTTGAGTGACTCAGGCAGCCGAATAGGGTACTGAACCGAGAGACTTGGCTGTAAGCCGATCTCGTCGGGCGGATCTTGCGCGTTACCTGAACGCTCTGCGTTGTCCATCACCTTTATGAAATGCTTTCCCTTTTCAAAGTCGGAAGGCGCGTAAAGCGATCGATAATTGAAGTTAAGGGTGGCGAAGAAAAGAAAAAGCAAATAAAAGGGAAAACTGATCAAAAACCAGATGTAGATCTCTTTATCTTCGTCATCGAGGAAGGGTAGAGAGATGGCGGCCGATGTTTCAGACAGTGTTGCGAATATCGCGATGACTGTCATGGGGTTGGTGATTCGTTGTTTGAGTTTTATCATATTTTTTACTCATATTAGTTCGTCTTTTCTCATTGTGTTAGTTGGTGGTTGTTAGGGTGTAGAGTTTATATGGTAGCGGTGGATTTATAGTTCGGATATATCAGTTTTGCTATTCATTTATTGTTAATTGGCTTTTGATGTAAGGTTTTGTGTTTGATGTTTCTGGTGTGGTGGGTAGGCCGGGAAATATCAATTACCCTACAAGGGTAGACTAATCGTTGGCGTGTGTCGGATCATCTTGGTCAACTGTTGTTGTGTGGCGCGCTGGTTGTAAGCCGAAACAAAAAACTGTTGAATACTGAAATATCATGAGACAGATAAAGTTTCTGGCGCGCTGTGTTTCAAGATTTTTTGTAAGATTATTCCGCGATGTTTGTAGGGAATGTCTCTCGGTGCGGGTGGCCGGGGGGAGCGGCATGCCATGGGTGAAACGACTAGGCTATTGTGCGGGCTCTAAAAATTCGAACAGCGAAAATTGGACTTGCCCATGAATAAAGTGCTGATCGTGGATGATCACCCCGTCATTCGTCTTGCGGTACGTATGCTGATGGAGCGTCATGGCTACGAAGTCATTGCAGAAACAGATAATGGCGTGGATGCATTGCAACTAGCTCGTGAACATATGCCGGATATTGTCATCCTGGATATTGGAATACCCAAACTGGATGGGCTGGAAGTCATTGCACGTCTGGCATCGGCAGCGATGCCAATGAAAGTACTGATATTGACTTCACAGGCTCCCGGGCATTTTTCGATGCGTTGCATGCAATCCGGTGCTGCAGGATATGTTTGCAAACAACAGGACCTCACTGAGTTGCTCAGTGCAATAAAGGCGGTATTGTCGGGCTACAGTTACTTTCCCAATCAAGCCTTGCATACCGTGCGCTCCAGTCTGGGGAATGCCAGTGAAGCCGATATGGTGGATCGTCTTTCGGGGCGGGAGATGATGGTCTTGCAACAGTTGGCTCGCGGCAAGACCAACAAGGAAATTGCCGATGGAATGTTCCTCAGCAATAAAACCGTCAGTACTTACAAGACGCGGCTGTTGTTGAAACTCAATGCGCGGTCCCTGGTTGACCTGATCGAACTGGCTCAACGCAATGGGTTGGTATGACTGGGCCAGTGCTTGACGGGGCGTAAAGAGTGGGCGTTTTCAAGGTTTCGCACCTAGTAAAAAGCCTCCGTTTCGGGAGGCTTTCAGGTGTCATAGGTCAAAATCGTAATCGGCCAATTGCTTTTGCAGTCGGCGCTCCTCCAGCAGATTGTCGATGGTGCGGCGTTTGCTCAGGTTGGTCTTTGCCACTTCAACCACCGGTTCCGCGTCATCGGCCTCAACGGGTGTGAAGTCGTCTTCTACGTCCAATTGCTCTTTGCCAGTGCTCATAAGGTTAACTCCAGGCTAAGACTGCCTTTGGCGCTCCTTATATCGATAATCGCCTCGCGGGTAAAAAAGATTTTTTCAATCGATAAATCAAAAAACCTAATAGCGCCTCAATCGTCCGAAGTCTTGTGCTTGTATTCGCACAGGTCTTCTATCCGGCAACTGCCGCAGCGAGGCTTGCGAGCCAGGCAAACGTAACGCCCATGAAGAATCAGCCAGTGATGGGAATCGAGCAGATATTCCTTCGGCACGAACTTCATCAGTTTTTTCTCGACCTCGACCACATTCTTGCCGGGAGCGATGCCAGTACGATTGCTGACCCGGAAAATATGCGTGTCCACGGCCATGGTCAGTTGGCGGAATGCAGTATTGAGCACCACGTTGGCAGTCTTGCGGCCGACACCGGGCAACGCTTCGAGCTCTTCACGGGTCTGCGGCACTTCCCCGCCATGGCGTTCCACCAGCAAGCGGCAGGTTTCGATTACATTTTTTGCCTTGCTGTTGAACAGGCCGATGGTCTTGATGTACTCGGACAGACCTTCCACGCCCAGGGCGTAAATCGCCTGCGGCGTATTGGCCACCGGGTAGAGCTTGGCGGTGGCTTTATTGACGCCGACATCGGTCGATTGTGCCGAGAGAATCACCGAGATCAGCAATTCGAATGGCGAGGAGTAGGCCAGTTCGGTCTTCGGCTCCGGGTTGTCTTCATGCAGCCTGCGGAAAATTTCCAGACGTTTTGCGGCATTCATGGGCAGTGCGTTTCCTCGAAAGCGATCAATGTGAGGGAGTCGGGCGGGGCCAGGCTTGCCAGGCGGCGATCAGCAGGCCCAGCAGAATGAATCCGCCAGGTGCCAACGTGGCCAGGCGCAAGCCTGCGTCGCCGAGGATTTCGCGCAGCAGGCCCAGGCCGACCATCAGCGCGCCGAACAGGACACACAGGCGCAGGCGCTCACGCCATGCACTCTGGAAAAAACCGGTGTGTTCCAACATGACGCACTGCAAAGCGATCAGTGCTGCATAAAACCCCGAATGCTGGTGCCATTGAAGTGACCAGACCTGCGCGGCGAGTTCTGCACAACCGGTCAGCGTGGCCGCCAGCAGGACGCCTGCGAACAAGCGAGCCGCCGGGATCAGTCGGGATCGCAAGGCAGCCATGCTCGCACCAAACGCACTGATCACCACGATGAATATCAACCACACACCCAGTGCGGTCACTAACGAGTCAGTGGCGCCGATCAGCGGCGCGAGCATCAGCGAGTTCTGTAACTTCGCGGACTTATTCATGGCGGTCGCTCCCGATCAGCTGGCGCGAGTGTTCATCAAAGTAGCGCAGAGCCTCGTGGATCGCATTGATCACGGCTCTGGAGGTAATGGTCGCGCCAGCGATTTGATCAAATTGCCCCTGATCCTTTTTCAACGCCCAACCGCTGTCGGCGGGTTCATTCAAGGATTTGCCAGTGAACGCCTGAAGCCAGCTATTGGGCCAGTCGGCGATACGCGCACCCAGGCCCGGGGTTTCCGATTGTTTCAGGGTCTTGACCCCTAGCAACTTGCCGTTCGCGTCAATGGCGATCAGCAAATCGATGGAGCCCGCATACCCGATCGTCTGGCTGCGCAGCAGGACCGCAACGGGTTGGCCGGCCTTGGTGGCGAGGTAGCCGCCCAGCAAGGTGCTGTTGGTCAACGCCAGGTTACCGAGGTGCAGCGGCTGCTCCAGCGGTTGATTGTCGTAACTGTCGGAAGGCAGCAAATCGAGCAGGTTGCGGCTGTCGATCCGTCGTTGTTCGGCTGCGATACGTGGCGCGCTGCTGTACTGCACAAGCCAGGTCGCGCCAATCCCCAGGCTTGCCAGCAACAGCAGAATCACAACGCTCGACGTTCGGCTCATGGCGAAAGCTGCTCCTGCCTGGACGCGACAAACCGCTCCAGCGCCGGCACGCAAAGATTCATCAACAACACTGCAAACGCAACGCCGTCCGGATAGCCGCCCCAAGTGCGAATCAGGTACGTCAGCAATCCCACGCCCGCGCCGAACAGCAGTCGGGCGCCAGGGATTTTTGCACCGGACACCGGCTCCGTGACGATAAAGAATGCGCCCAGCATGCTCGCGCCCGTGAGCAGATGAAACAGGGGGGAACCATGGGAGTCTGAGCCCGAACCGTTCCAGCACAGCAGGCTGATGACGAACAGGCTGGCAAGCATGCCCACCGGCGCATGCCAGCTGAACACCCGCCGTTGCAGCAGAAACAAACCGCCCGCCAGAAACGCCAGGTTGACCCATTCCACGCCGCGCGCGCCGAAGTGACCGAACGCTGGATTGCCGGCGAAGAGTTCGTCCATGGTCAGGCTTTTGTTGATTCGCAAGCTGTCCAGCGCCGTGGCCTGGACCCACGCATCCGGTGTCTGGCTGAGGCTGAAACCGAACACTTGCTGCAGACCACCGAGCAGGTCCATGCCGTGGGACGAAGGCCAGTGAGTCATTGGTTGGGGAAAGGTCACCAGCACGAAAGCGAAACCGAGCATCGCCGGGTTGAACGGGTTTTTCCCTACACCGCCATACAGTTGTTTTCCGATCAGCGCGAATGCCGCGGCGCAGACCGTCAGCCACCATGGGCAATACGGCGGCAAAGCCAGGGCCAGCAACGTCGCACTGACCAGTGCGCTGCCATCGCTCAAGGTCGGTTTGATCTGGCGTTTGCGCAGCCATAACACCGCCGCTTCAACGGCCAGCGCGGTAACGCCGGCCAGGATCAAATTGATCAACACGCCCCAGCCATACAACCAGAACAGCACCAGCATTCCCGGCACGGTGGCCAGCAACACCAGCTTCATGGCCTGCTGAAGGCGCTCGTCGACCGATTCAAGGGGCGACATAGGCATCCACCTGACGCTCGGCTTCTTGCAGGCGGGCGCGTGCCTTGTCCATTACCTCGGCGGGAGTGTCAGTGCGACGTTCGAGTTTGCTGACATCCGCGCGAGCGTAGGCCAATTCGGTTTTCAGCTGTCGAAGCTGGCTGTCGATGGGGCGTTTTTCGATACGCGCCAGGTCAGGTAAAGGCTGCTCGCTTGCAGTTTCTGCCGCGTTCAGGGCTTTTTCAGCGTCGCCGAGTGCGCGCTCCAGGGCTTCGATCTGCTCGGCCGGCGCGTCACTGGTTTGCGCTTTCTTGAGTTCGGCGCGGCGCATGGCCAACTGTATTTTCGCCCGCTTCAGATCCGCGTCTTTCACTGGCGCCGCAGGCGCAGCGGCGGGTGGTGCGCTGTTTTCCAACTGCGCCAAGGCGTGTTCAGCGGCGTCGAATTGCTGTTGCAGGACGATCAGTTGCGACTGCTGTTCGAAGGTCGGCGGATGGCCGAACGCCTTGAGCGATTTGTTCAGTTGCGCGCGGCTCATCGCGAGATCGATTTTGGCTTTCTTCAACGCCGCGTCGGCATTGGCCGCTTTCTGCGCACGAACTCTTTCCAGCGCGGCTTGAACCGGGTCGAGCGTTGTCACTTCACTGTGCTGCTGTTGCGCAGCGCGATGTGCCCGGGCCTGACGCTCGGCGAGTTTCTGTTCTTCTTCGCGGTGCAAGCGGGCGTTGCGCTGTTCAAAGCGACGCCGGGCGTGATTGCGTTTGGCGGTACGCGCCTGTTGTTCTTCAGGGCTGAATGCCAGGCCACCGACAATCGGCAACACCGTGGCCAGCGGTAACGGCCGCATTTCGATGCAGTCCACCGGGCAAGGAGCCACGCAAAGGTCGCAACCGGTGCATTCGTCGATGATCACCGTGTGCATCAATTTCGCTGCGCCGACGATGGCGTCTACCGGGCAGGCCTGAATGCACTTGGTGCAACCGATGCACTCGGCTTCGCGGATGTAGGCGATTTGCGCCGGGGCCGAACCGCGACTGACGTCCAACTCCAGCACCGGCACTTTCAGCAACTCAGCCAAGGCTGCGATGGTTTCGCTGCCGCCGGGCGGGCACTTGTTGATCGGCTCGCCGCTGGCGATGCCTTCTGCGTACGGCTTGCATCCGGGATGGCCACATTTGCCGCACTGGGTCTGCGGCAAGAGGGCGTCGATGCGTTGAATCAGACTCATGTTTTGATCAGTCCGCTGAAACCGAGAAAAGCCACTGCGATCAGTCCGGCGCCGATCAGGTCGATCGGCAGTCCGCGAAAGGGCAGGGGAACATCGTTATCGAGGGTGCGCTGGCGCAAGTCGCTGAACAGACTCAGCACCAGCCAGAACCCCAGCCCGGCGCCGAGGCTCAGGGCTGTGGCGTGGAAAAATCCGTAGTTTTCCTGGGCGTTGATCAGCGCCAGACCGAGCACGCCGGCATTGCCGAGCAGCAGCGGCCAGAGCCCTTCGAACGAAAGCGTCGAAAACACTTTCGGCAGCAGCTTCAGCAGCGGTGTGATCAACAACACGCTCAGCGGCAGAAACGCGAACAAACGCAGCGAAGTCAGCTCAAGCGGCGCCAGTAGCCAGTGGTAGAGCGCGTAGCCGAGCATTCCGACGATCAGCATCAGGCACGTCGTCGCAATGCCCAGCGCATGCACCTGGCGGCGCTCGGAGCCCAGCAGCGGATCGACGCCCAGCGGCCAGTGCAACACGACGTTGTTGATCAGGGCAGCGCTGATAAGCGTAAGAAGCATCTCGGTCATGATCGTGCCGGAAGAAAGAAGCCTTGCTAACAAGGTTAGGCATTATCCGGCAAGGAAGGAGGGGGGGCCAGACATGAAAATCCCACAGTCGCGTCGGGCACGACTGTGGGATCGGTTTGCCGCAGGATCTTACTTGATACGCTGACCTGGCTTGGCACCGCTGTCGGGGCTGAGCAGGTAGATTTCTTCACCGCCAGGACCGGCCGCCATCACCATGCCTTCGGAGATGCCGAACTTCATTTTCCGTGGCTTGAGGTTGGCGATCATCATGGTCAGGCGACCATCGAGCTTGGACGGGTCCGGGTAAGCGCTCTTGATCCCGGAGAACACGTTGCGTTGCTCGTCACCGATGTCGAGGGTCAGGCGCAGCAGCTTGTCGGCGCCTTCCACGGCTTCGGCCTTGACGATCAGCGCAACGCGCAGGTCGACGGCGGCAAACGCATCGAATTCGATCTCTGGCGACAGCGGATCCTTCGCCAGTTCGCCGTTGCCGGCAGGTGCAGCTTCGCCGGTGTCGGTCTGGCTGGCGGTCAGGTCTTCTTTCGAAGCGTCGGTCATGGCTTGCACTTTCACCGGGTCGATGCGGGTCATCAGCGGCTTGAACTCGTTCAACTGATGGTTGCTGAGCAGGGTCGCGTGATCGTTCCAGGTCAGCGGCGCGACGTTGAGGAACGCCTCGGCATCGGCGGCCAGCAGTGGCAGCACCGGTTTGAGGAAGATCACCAGTTGGCGGAACAGGTTGATGCCCAGCGCGCAGATCGCCTGGACTTCGTCGTGCTTGCCTTCCTGTTTGTTCAGCGACCAAGGCGCCTTGTCGGCGATCCAGGCGTTGGCGCGGTCGGCCAGGCCCATGATCTCGCGCATGGCACGGGCAAAGTCACGAGCCTCGTAGGCTTCGGCGATGCTTGGCGCTGCGGCGAGGAAAGCTTCGGTCAGTTCTGGCGCGGCGTTACCGGCTACCAGCACGCCGGCATTGCCTTTGTGGATGAAACCGGCGCAGCGGCTGGCGATGTTGACGACTTTGCCGACGAGGTCGGAGTTGACCTTCTGCACGAAGTCTTCGAGGTTCAGGTCGAGGTCGTCGACGCCGCGTCCCAGTTTGGCCGCGTAGTAGTAACGCAGGTATTCCGGCGACAGGTGATCCAGGTAGGTCCGGGCCTTGATGAAGGTGCCGCGGGACTTGGACATTTTCTGACCATTGACGGTCAGGTAGCCGTGCACGTTGATGCCGGTCGGTTTACGGAAACCGGCGCCTTCGAGCATCGCTGGCCAGAAGAGGGCGTGGAAGTTGACGATGTCCTTGCCGATGAAGTGGTACAGCTCGGCAGTGGAATCCTTGCCCCAGAACGCATCGAAATCCAGCTCCGGCGTGCGGTTGCACAGGTTCTTGAAGCTGGCCATGTAACCGATTGGCGCGTCCAGCCAGACGTAGAAGTACTTGCCCGGCTCGCCTGGGATTTCGAAACCGAAGTACGGCGCATCGCGGGAGATGTCCCACTGTTGCAGGCCGGCATCCAGCCATTCGGCGATCTTGTTGGCGACGGCGTCTTGCAACGTGCCGCTGCGGGTCCAGGTTTGCAGCATTTCCTGGAAGTCCGGCAGTTTGAAGAAGAAGTGCTGGGAATCCTTGAGCACCGGGGTGGCGCCAGAGATGGCCGACTTCGGATCCTTCAAGTCAGTCGGTGCATAGGTCGCGCCGCATTTCTCGCAGTTGTCGCCGTACTGGTCTTCGGTGCCGCATTTCGGGCAGGTGCCCTTGATGAAGCGGTCGGCCAGGAACATTTTCTTTTCCGGGTCGAAATACTGCGTGATCGAGCGCGTAGCGATGTGCCCGGCGTCGCGCAGCTTCAGGTAGATCTGGCTCGACAGCTCACGGTTTTCTTCGGCGTGAGTGGAGTGGAAGTTGTCGAAGTCCACCAGGAACTCGGCAAAGTCGGCGCTGTGTTCAGCCTGGACGTTGGCGATCAGTTGTTCCGGGGTGATGCCTTCCTTTTCCGCGCGCAGCATGATCGCCGAACCGTGGGCGTCGTCGGCGCAGACATAAATGCATTGGTTGCCGCGGTGCTTCTGGAAGCGCACCCACATATCGGTCTGGATGTATTCCAGCATGTGGCCAAGATGGATCGAACCATTGGCATAGGGCAGGGCGCTGGTGACGAGGATCTTGCGTGGCTCGGACATGGGGCTCGGCTACTTGATGAAACGGAGGTCGGCCACTATAAAGCGCCGGCGCATATTTTTCACCCCGTGCGCCTGTTTCATTGGATGACTGACGTGGATTCATGCGATGCGCCGCGTTCCTGTAGGAGCCCGGCTTGCCGGCGATGGCGCCTTCTAGTCAGCTATCGTCGGAACGCCGGCTCCTACAGATCTTTTCGACATGCCGCCAAACGATCAGAACAGGTACGATACCCGCCTGATTTTCCAGTCTTGCTATCGGAGTTGCCCATGAGCGCCGTCAATCGCGCAGCGGTGGAAGCCGTCCTTCGCCAATACACCGACCCTTACCTGAACCAGGACCCGGTCAGCGCCGGGTGCGTGCGCAACATCGACATCCAGGGTGATCGCGTCAGCGTCCAGCTGGAGTTGGGTTACGCCGCCGGCCTGTTCAAAAGTGGCTGGGCGCAGATGCTGCAGATGGCCATCGAAGGCCTCGACGGCGTCACCAGCGCCCGCGTTGATATCACCAGTGTGATCGCTGCACACAAGGCTCAGGCACAGATCCCGGGCCTGGCCAACGTCAAGAACGTCGTGGCCGTGGCATCCGGCAAGGGCGGCGTGGGCAAGTCCACCACCGCCGCCAACCTCGCGTTGGCCCTGGCCCGCGAAGGCGCCAAGGTGGGGATTCTGGATGCGGACATTTACGGCCCGAGCCAAGGCATCATGTTCGGCATTCCCGAAGGCACCCGACCAAAGGTCAAGGATCAGAAGTGGTTCGTGCCGATTGAGTCCCATGGCGTCGAAGTGATGTCCATGGCGTTTTTGACCGACGACAACACGCCGATGGTCTGGCGCGGGCCGATGGTCTCTGGCGCACTGTTGCAACTGGTGACACAAACCGCCTGGGGCGATCTGGATTACCTGGTCATCGACATGCCGCCTGGCACCGGCGACATCCAGCTGACCCTGGCACAGAAAGTCCCGGTGGCCGGCGCTGTCATCGTTACCACCCCACAAGACCTGGCGTTGCTGGACGCGCGCAAAGGCGTGGAGATGTTCCGCAAGGTCAACATCCCGGTGCTGGGCGTGGTGGAAAACATGGCGGTGCACATCTGCTCGAACTGCGGGCATGCCGAGCATCTGTTCGGTGAGGGCGGGGGCGTGAAGCTGGCCAGCCAATATGGCGTCGAGCTGCTGGCCTCTTTGCCGCTGGCGATGGCCATTCGTGAACAGGCCGATGGCGGCAAGCCAACGGTCATTGCCGAGCCGGACAGCCCGATCGCGCTGGTGTATCAGGAACTCGCCCGCCATGTCGGCGCGCGGATCGTGTTGCAGGAAGCGGCGACCCCGGCGATGCCGAACATCACCATCAGCGACGATTAAACGCGATCCAATTGTGGGAGCGAGCCTGCTCGCGATAGCGGATTAACATTCAACGGATGCGTTGACTGGCACACCGTTATCGCGAGCAGGCTCGCTCCCACATTGGTTTTGCGGTGTTGGTTAGATGCGCAACCCGCCATCCATTTCCAGGATCCGGCCGGTGTAGTAGTCGTTCTCGAAAATGTACGCCGCCGAATGGGCGATCTCTTCCGGCTTGCCCATGCGCTTGAGCGGAATCCCGGACGTCATTTTCTCCAGCGCTTCAGGCTTCATGCCCAGCGTCATCTCGGTCTCGATAAAGCCCGGTGCAATGCCCGCAACGCGGATGCCGTAACGCGCCAATTCCTTTGCCCAAGTGACGGTCGCCGCAGCAACCCCGGCCTTGGCTGCCGAGTAGTTGGTCTGGCCGACGTTGCCGGCGCGGGAGATCGACGAGATGTTGATGATCGCGCCGCTATTCTTCAGCTCGACCATTTTCGCCGCGACTTCGCGGGTGCACAGGAATACGCCGGTCAGGTTGACGTCGATGACCGCCTGCCATTGGGCCAGGCTCATCTTGGTCATCTCGCCGTCCTTGACCTTCAACAGCAGCCCGTCACGCAGGATCCCGGCGTTGTTGATCAGCCCATGGATCG
Source organism: Pseudomonas sp. BF-R-01 (assembly GCF_019946615.1). NCBI lineage: Bacteria > Pseudomonadati > Pseudomonadota > Gammaproteobacteria > Pseudomonadales > Pseudomonadaceae > Pseudomonas > Pseudomonas sp. BF-R-01. The sequence goes on along the minus strand of NZ_JAGYFX010000033.1, from coordinate 43,432 downwards.
CGCCGAAATCTTCGGCCACCTGGGCGACCATGTGCGTCACTTGCTCTTCATTGGCCACGTTGCACAGGTAGGCGCGGGTCTCGACGCCCTTGGCCTTGCACGCGGCAACGGCGTCATCGAGCTTTTCCTGGTTCAGGTCAACCAGCGCAAGCTTCGCGCCTTTACCGGCTAAATACTCGGCCATCGAACGGCCTAAACCCTGGCAACCGCCAGTGATAATGATTACTTTGTCAGTGAGTTGCATTCGCGTGCCCCAGTTGCAGGTTGGAGTGGTCTTCCTTCTAGAGAGCCTCTCGATCTGCACCTGATGTGGCCTGGTTGCACATGAGAACTGCCCCGATGGCGGACTGGAACTTTCAGCAGTCGCCTGTCCGTTTTTTCGACGGATTCTATATAAGGAGTCATAAATTGAGCGTTGAAGCGGCCAAGAATGCCCGAGAATTGCTTCTCAAGGAATACCGCGGAGTGCTGTCGACGCACTCCAAGGCGATGCCCGGTTTCCCGTTTGGCTCCGTGGTTCCTTACTGTCTGGACGAGCAGGGCCGGCCGCTGATCCTGATCAGCCGCATCGCCCAGCACACCCACAACCTGCAGAAAGACCCGAAGTGTTCGCTGTTCGTCGGTGAGCGCGGGGCCGAGGACGTGCAAGCGGTCGGCCGCCTGACGTACCTCGCCGAAGCAGAAAAACTCGAGGACGCGGCTGCAATTGAATCGGCCGCTGAGCGCTACTACCGTTACTTCCCGGATTCGCAGAATTACCACAAGGCCCACGATTTCGATTTCTGGGTGCTCAAACCCGTGCGTCACCGTTACATCGGTGGCTTCGGCGCGATTCATTGGGTCGATCAACTGACGTTGGCCAACCCGTTCGCCGGCAAGGCCGAGGTGAGCATGGTCGAGCACATGAACGCCGATCACGCCAAAGCCATCGCCCACTACGTCGAACTGGCGGGGCTGCCGAAAACCGAGCCGGCGCAATTGGCCGGGATCGACACTGAAGGCATGCACCTGCGCATTGGTCAGGCGCTGTACTGGCTACCGTTTCAAGCCCCGTGTAATACGCCGACACAAGTTCGGGAGGCCTTGGTTTTCCTGGCTCACGCCGAACATTGGCCGAAAAATGAAGTGGCCGGAGCTTGAATTCACGAAAGGGCGACGTCATCTAGGGAAGACTGGCAAGGCATTCTTGCGTTGAGGAACCTTTTGATGCGCCCTTTTTTATTGCTCTTTGTACTGTTTCCGGTGTTGGAGCTGTTCGTATTCGTCAAGGTCAGCGGTGCGATCGGGTTTTTCCCGGCGCTGCTGCTGGTCATTCTCGGCTCGATGCTCGGCGTGTTCGTGCTGCGCATCGCCGGCCTGGCCACTGCGCTGCGTGCGCGTGAAAGTCTGAACCGCGGCGAACTGCCAGCCCAGACCATGCTCGAAGGCCTGATGCTGGCCCTGGCCGGTGGTCTGTTGATTCTGCCGGGCTTCGTCACCGACGTGCTGGGCCTGATCATGCTGCTGCCGATCTCGCGTCGACTGCTGGCCAATAAAATGCGCCAGCGCGCCGAAGAGGCGGCGATCCGTCAGCGTGCGTTCGCCGATGATCTTCAGCCGCGTGGCGGTCCTGCCCCGCGCGAGCCGTTGGGCCGAGAGCCGAACGTGATCGAAGGTGAGTTCGAACACCGCGATTCCAAGTAAATCGTTTCACCTGCACGGCACCTTCGGGTGCCGTGTTCGTTTTCGGGGCATCAACGTAAAAAATTTCGATCCCCGCCCTTGTAATAAGCTTATGCGCCCTTATGTAACGGTCACCGCAAGGTTTCTGGCAATCACGCCAGACAGACTTCCGCGGTTCGCTTGACGAGCCGCACCCGGCACCGCCGGATTTGTTAAACCCGCCGGGACTACACCGGCCGATGAAAACCACAATTAGGAGAGATCGACAATGAAGCTTCGTCCTCTGCATGACCGCGTCGTCATCCGTCGCAGCGAAGAAGAAAAGAAAACCGCTGGCGGTATCGTCCTGCCAGGTTCGGCTGCTGAAAAAGCCAACAGCGGCGAAGTGCTCGCTGTAGGTACCGGCCGCGTGCTGGACAACGGTGAAGTGCGTGCGCTGGCCGTGAAAGTGGGTGACAAGGTTGTGTTCGGCCCGTACTCCGGCAGCAACACCGTGAAAGTCGACGGCGAAGACCTGCTGGTAATGGCTGAGAACGAGATTCTCGCTGTTATCGAAGGCTGATTCCCCGCTCATTTTCCCGCTACTACAAAGTATTTAAGGAATATCGATCATGGCTGCTAAAGAAGTTAAATTCGGCGACTCCGCCCGCAAGAAAATGCTCGCCGGTGTAAACGTCCTGGCTGACGCAGTAAAAGCGACCCTGGGCCCTAAAGGCCGTAACGTGATCATCGAGAAGAGCTTCGGCGCTCCGACCATCACCAAGGACGGCGTGTCCGTCGCCAAAGAAATCGAGCTGAAAGATCGCTTCGAAAACATGGGCGCGCAGCTGGTCAAAGACGTTGCCTCCCGTGCCAACGATGACGCAGGCGACGGCACCACCACCGCTACCGTTCTGGCTCAATCGATCGTCAACGAAGGCCTGAAAGCCGTCGCTGCCGGCATGAACCCGATGGACCTCAAGCGCGGTATCGACAAAGCGACCATCGCTATCGTCAAAGAGCTGAAAGCCCTGTCCAAGCCATGCGCTGACACCAAGGCAATCGCTCAGGTCGGCACCATCTCGGCCAACTCCGACAACTCCATCGGCGACATCATTGCCGAAGCCATGGAAAAAGTCGGTAAAGAAGGCGTGATCACCGTTGAAGAAGGCTCGGGCCTGGAAAACGAACTGTCGGTTGTTGAAGGCATGCAGTTCGACCGTGGCTACCTGTCCCCGTACTTCGTCAACAAGCCAGAGACCATGACTGCCGAGCTGGACGGTCCGCTGATCCTGCTGGTCGACAAAAAGATCTCGAACATCCGCGAAATGCTGCCAGTACTGGAAGCCGTTGCCAAAGCCGGCCGTCCACTGCTGATCGTGGCCGAAGACGTTGAAGGCGAAGCCCTGGCGACTCTGGTTGTGAACAACATGCGTGGCATCGTCAAAGTCGCAGCCGTCAAGGCTCCAGGCTTCGGCGACCGTCGCAAGGCCATGCTGCAGGACATCGCTGTTCTGACTGGCGGTACCGTTATCTCCGAAGAGATCGGTCTGAGCCTGGAAAGCACTACCCTGGAACACCTGGGTAATGCCAAGCGCGTAATCCTGTCCAAAGAAAACACCACCGTGATCGACGGTGCCGGCGTTGAGGCTGACATCCAGGCTCGCGTTCTGCAGATCCGTCAGCAAGTGGCCGACACTTCGTCCGACTACGACCGTGAAAAACTGCAAGAGCGTCTGGCCAAGCTGTCCGGCGGCGTTGCAGTGATCAAGGTTGGCGCTGGTTCCGAAGTTGAAATGAAAGAGAAGAAAGCCCGCGTTGAAGACGCCCTGCACGCTACCCGTGCAGCCGTTGAAGAAGGCGTGGTACCTGGCGGCGGCGTGGCACTGGTTCGCGCTCTGCAGGCTATCTCCGAGCTGAAAGGCGACAACGATGACCAGAACGTTGGCATCCAGTTGCTGCGTCGCGCTGTAGAAGCTCCACTGCGTCAGATCGTTGCCAACTCCGGCGACGAGCCAAGCGTAGTTGTGGACAAGGTCAAGCAGGGTTCGGGTAACTACGGTTACAACGCTGCCACCGGCGAATACGGCGACATGATCGAAATGGGTATCCTGGACCCGGCCAAAGTGACTCGTTCGGCTCTGCAAGCGGCTTCGTCGATTGCCAGCCTGATGATCACCACCGAAGCCATGATCGCCGAGATCAAGGAAGACGCACCAGCTGGCGGCGGCATGCCAGACATGGGCGGTATGGGCGGCATGGGCGGCATGATGTAAGCCAGCCTTACCCCGTACGAAAAAACCCCGCCTGCGAAAGCAGGCGGGGTTTTTTATTGCGTGCCGGAAAGTTGTGTTGCTTTTGAGGACCCCTTCGCGGGCAAGCCTCGCTCCTACAGGTTCTGCGCGATCCTTGTAGGAGCGAGGCTTGCCCGCGAAGGCGTCAGATCAGGCGCCGACAGGTTCTGCCTTGGTTACTCGATCAGCCTTCAACGCCGGTCGATAAAGGATGTAGTAATACGACCCCAGACAAATCAGCCAGCAGAAAATCGCTGTCCACACGTTGTGCGAGAAAAAATGCGCGCCCTGCAGCATCCGGCCGATGGAAAACACCGTGCCCAGCGCAAACGCGAACACCAGCGCCTTGCGCGCCAGACGCGGACGTCGGTCGCGCAGCACGAAAAACAGCGCAAACAACGTGAAACCGGTGGCGGCATGGCCACCTGGCCAGCAACGGCCGGGTTTTTCGGTAGGTGGGCGCGGGCTGAGCAGTTCGCTGTAGGTTTCATGACCGCCGAATTGCTCCAGGCTCCATGGGCATTGAACCGCGGTCACCGCTTTGACGGGCGTGACAAAAGAGGTCGCCAGGCCAAGGGACAGCACCAGGCAGCCCAGTTCCCGTTTGAACGGTTTGAGCCGGCCGATGAAAAAGGCGCCGATGAAGCCGAAGATGGCCAACACTGAAAACGCGATGACCACCTGTTTGGCGCGGTCATGCAGGATGTTTTCGAGGAAGTAACTGTGCCGTCCGATGAAATCCCCCGCAGCCGGGTCGTAGAACATCCTCGCCAGGTCCATGTCCACGGACGTCAGTTCGAGCAGCACCAGAATGATCGCCGCAACGGCGGGCACACCCAGGCACACCCAGAAGTTCAGAGGGCGAGAGGCGGGGCGGGCAGTGGTCGAAACCATGGCAGTTCCTTGGTCGGTTAAATGTTCTTGAGAGCGCAGCCGCGCGGAGTTTGGGCCTGTTTCTGTCGCTGCTGTGTGAACCGATAGTGAAAAAATCGTCAACGTCACACCGGGTTTATCAATGGGTTTGGCCACTGCACACAGTTCTGGCTCTGCGCCACGCCAGGCCTTAAGCTGCGCGGGCCAAGACGGCCGTTACTGTGTACGGAGGAGGTGCCCATGCGAATTCTATTGGTTGAAGACAACCGCGATATCCTGGCCAATCTGGCCGATTACCTGGGGCTCAAAGGCTACACCGTGGATTGCGCGCAGGACGGTTTGTCTGGCCTGCACCTGGCAGCCACCGAGCACTACGACTTGATCGTGCTCGACATCATGTTGCCCGGCATCGACGGCTATACGTTGTGCAAACGCCTGCGCGAAGACGCTCGCCGTGACACCCCGGTGATCATGCTGACCGCTCGCGATCAATTGGACGACCGGCTGCAAGGCTTCAAGTCCGGGGCGGATGATTACCTGATCAAGCCTTTCGCCCTGTCTGAACTGGCCGCGCGGATCGAAGCGGTGATGCGCCGGGCGCAGGGCGGCGGTCGTCGTACCCTGCAAGTCGGCGATCTGAGCTACGACCTCGATACCCTGGAAGTCACCCGCGAAGGGCGCTTGCTGAAACTCAACCCGGTCGGCCTGAAACTGTTGGCCGTGCTGATGCAGAAAAGCCCGCACGTCTTGCGCCGGGAAATTCTCGAAGAGGCCCTGTGGGGCGATGACTGCCCGGACAGCGACAGCCTGCGCAGCCACGTCCACCAATTGCGTCAGGTGATCGACAAGCCGTTCGCCAAGCCGTTGCTGCAAACCGTACACGGTGTGGGTTATCGCTTGGCCGAGGGCCGTGATGGAGTTTAAACAGAGCCTTGCTCAACGGATCATCATCGCCTTTGCGCTGATGAGCGCATTGGTGGCAGGCGCCTTCGCCATGGGCATTGTGGCAACCGTGCACCTGGTGGAAGAAAAACTGATTTCGGCAGGTCTGGGTGGCGATCTGCAACGTCTGTTGTTGATGGACAGTGTCTCGGACTGGAGCCATCGCCCCGAACCAGACCAGCTGTTCTACTTCAGCGGCGGGCCGGGCGATTTCGACTTGCCCAAGGATTTGCGTCATCTGGAGCCGGGTTTTCACGAGGTGTTCCGGGAGCAGCTGTCGTATCACGCGATGGTCGAAGTCGTCGACGGCCGGCATTATGTGCTGCTGCAAGACCAGAGTGATTTCGAAGAGCGTGAGCGGGTGCTGTTCGCGGTGGTGCTGGTGGGCTTCGTCTTGAGCCTGGCGTTGGCGGTGTTCCTCGGCTGGGTCCTCGCGCGCAAAGTGATGGCGCCGGTGGTGCGCCTCGCTCGGCAGGTGCGTCACCGCGATCAGCTCCTGGGGCTGGCGCCCCCGTTGGCACCGGACTACGCCGCTGATGAAGTGGGCGAGCTGGCGGTAGCCTTCGACGCCACCCTCGGGCGCTTGCGGCAGGCATTGACCCGGGAGCGATTGTTCACCAGTGACGTCAGCCACGAATTGCGCACGCCGTTGATGGTGCTGGCCAGTTCCTGTGAGCTGTTGCTGGAAAACCCCGGCATCGACCAGCGGGGTCGGGCTCAGGTTGAACGAATCGCCCGCGCCTGCGAAGAGATGCGTGAGCTGGTGCAAACCTTCCTGATGCTGGCCCGCGCCCAACATGAAGACGCCAGCATGGCGCCGCAGCAGTCCTTGAGCCAGGTCGCCGGCGGGCTGCTCAATTTATGGCGAGAACCGATCGAGGCAAAAGGGCTGTCGCTGATATTTGAACCGGGCAATCCGGCCAGCACCTGCTACAACGCAACCCTGTTGCACGCAGTCATGGGTAACCTGCTGCGTAACGCGCTGCATTACACCGAACGGGGCTTCATCCGCTTGACGCTGACGACCGCCGGTTTCACGGTCGAGGACAGTGGTGTGGGCATTCCCGAGGAAAAACGCGAGGCGATGTTCGAGCCGTTCGTGCGTGGCAACGAGAAGCGCGGTGAAGGCCTGGGGCTGGGCCTGTCGCTGGTGCAGCGGATCTGCGAGAACCAGGGGTGGAATGTCAGCCTGACGAACATGGAGCCCAATGGCTGTCGTTTTCAGGTGACGTTGAGTCAGCGCGATAGTTGATTTCGTTGCTGGCCCTCGGCCACTGCCATCAACCTGTAAAACCTCGAAATAAGTCGGGGTTTTACACCACGATTTTTTCACGAAGGCATGACCTGGCGCTGACACACCATTCCTTAGGGTAGTGGTCATCAGAAACGCAGGAGCCCTTCGTGATGGCTGGCCCGATCAAACTTGATTTTTCCGAAAAATACGACGATCAACACGCTCAGAAATACCTGCGCAAACATCAGGACGGACTCGGTCGCCGACTGTCCCATTGGCGTGACGAGCAACTGGCGCGCAAGGCTTTGACATTGGCCGGTGAACCTGGCCTGGTTCTCGATTTACCCTGCGGTGCCGGGCGCTTCTGGCCACTACTGGCGGAAAAAGCCAATCGGGTGATTATCGGTGCGGACAACTCCGAGTCCATGCTGAAAATCGCTTTGAAGGCGCAACCGGCCGATGTGGTGAAACGGGTACAACCCTTGCACACATCTGCGTTCGACATTGCCTTGCCTGATAACGCCGTCGACAGCATTTTTTGTATGCGTTTGCTGCACCACATCGGTGAAGCCGAGCATCGACTGGCCATTTTGCGTGAGTTCGAACGCGTCACGCGTGACAGCGTGATTATTTCGTTGTGGGTGGACGGCAATTTCAAAGCCTGGAAACGCAGGCGGCTTGAAAAAACACGTGGGCATCTCGGTTACCAAAACCGATTTGTGTTACCGGCGGCTACGGTCGAAAAGGAGTTCGAGCAAGCGGGTTTTCGAGTCCAGGAACAACTGGACTTTTTACCGCTCTATGCCATGTGGCGGGTTTATGTATTACGCAAGAGGTAACTCAATGGCAGTGCAGTGTGCAGCAGAAACGGACGTCGCTTCCCAAGACCGCTTTGACTATTTCTGGAATCAGCGCGGTGAGTGGGTTGAAGAACCCAACGTCCGTCGCGGCGGCGAAAGTGGCGTGCAGCGTATCAAGAGCAGCAAGGGACAACTGCTTTACGTCAAACGTCAGACCGGACATATCTATCGGAGTTGGCTGCATCCTTTCGGTCGGCCGACGGTGTTGCGTGAGCGAGATGCGCTCATGGGCATGCGCCTGATCGACGTGCGCGTTCCGGAAATCGTTTTCTGCGGTGCGCAGCATGACCCGGTTCACAAGTGGCGCGCATTGCTGGTGACTAAGGCACTGGACGGTTTCGAAGAAATCGAACACTGGTATGCAGGTGGTGGTCGCGAACGTCATGGCGAGGCGGTGCATGATCGGGTCCTGAAGGATCTGGCCGAGAATCTGGCTCGCATGCACAAGGGCCGCTGGCAGCACGGCTGCCTCTATATGAAGCACGTATTCGTACGCGTCACTGGTGAGGGCGAGGCCGCCAACGTCGAGATTGCCATGCTCGATCTGGAGAAGAGCCGGAAGCGTTTGACCGCCCGTCGCGCCGCTACCCATGACATGCGGCAACTGCGCCGCCACTCGTCGTTCAGCGACACGGACTGGAAAAATCTCGTCTACCTTTATGAGATGGCGTTTGGCAGCGCTATCAAAGGTTTATAGCAATGAAACTCGAAATTGCTAGAGGTTTGTTCCTGATAGGAGCCTTGGCAGTTGCTTCACTGGCGGTGGCGGCTTGGGAGCAGCCCCGCACGCAGGTCCTCAGTTCAGTGAGCGGGGACGTGCGTTGTCCGATGCCACGGGTTGCGAAGGCGACCGTTGCAACCCAACCCGATCATGATCTATTGCTGTTCATGTTCGGACTTTCTCAAGGACTGAGGCCGCAGAGTTGACCAGATTGAAGCCCAAATAAAAGGCCTCGCAAATGCGAGGCCTTTTTCATTTCCGTGTCTCTTACGCTCTGTAGGAGCCGGCTTGCCGGCGATGGAGTGTCAGTCGACATCACCGCCGCTGACACACCATCGCCGGCAAGCCGGCTCCTACAAGGATTATGCGTTCACTGGTTTATCGGGTTTAGCCAGCAACGTGTACACGCACGGCAGCACAAACAGCGTAAACAACGTCCCGATCGACATCCCCGTGGCGATCACTGTGCCGATGTCGAACCGGCTGACAGCGCCCGCGCCCGTGGCAATGATCAACGGCACCATGCCAAACACCATCGCCGCGGTGGTCATCAGCACCGGACGCAGACGAATGGCCGCTGCTTCCTCAACCGCTTCGCGCGGCGTCAGGCCCTTGTCCTTGCGCAACTGGTTGGCGAACTCGACGATCAGGATCCCGTGCTTGCTGATCAATCCGATCAACGTCACCAGCCCGACCTGGGTGTAGATGTTCATGCTCGACCAGCCGAGGAACAGCGGGATCAGAGCGCCGCAGATCGACAGCGGCACGGTCACCAGAATCACCAGCGGGTCGCGGAAGCTTTCGAACTGCGCCGCCAGCACCAGGAAAATGATCGCCAATGCCAAGGCAAAAGTGACCCACAACGCACTGCCTTCCTGCACGTACTGCCGCGATGCACCGGCATAGTCGACGGCAAAACCTGCGGGTGCCTCTTCCCGGGCAATCTGACGCACCGCGTCGAGGGCTTCACCCATGCTCACCAGCGGGACCCCGGACAGGATCGCCGAGTTGAGCTGCTGGAACTGATTCAGTTGCCGTGGGCGTGCCCGGTCGGTCACGGTAATCAGGGTCGACAGGGCCAGCAGTTCGCCCTTGGTGTTCTTCACGTAATAGTTGTTCAGCCAGTCGGGGTTGTCCCGGAAGGGCCGTTCGACCTGCGCGATGACTTTGTAGCTGCGACCTTCAATGGTGAACCGGTTGATCTCCGCCTCGCCCAGCAACGTCGCCAGCGTGCCGCCCAGATCCTGCATGGACACGCCCATCTGCGCGGCCTTCGCCCGATCGATATCGACCACGACTTCGGGTTTGTCAAAGGCCAGGTCAACGTCGACGAAGGCAAACTTGCCGGACTCCATCGCGCGTTTTTTCACCCGGTCCATCACTTGCAGCAACGACTCGTAATTGTTGGCGGTATTGACGACGAATTGAAACGGCAGCCCTTCGCCGGTCCCGGGCAGGGAAGGCAGGTTGAAGCCGAAAATCTGCAACCCTGGAATGCTTTCCAGTTTGCTCTGGACCGCAGGCAGGATCTGCATTTGCGTGCGCTCACGCTCGTTCCACGGTTTGAGCAGGAAACCGCCAATCCCCGATTGCACGCCGTTGAAGCCGTTGATCTGGAACGAGGAGTAGTACTCGGGAAACGCCTTGAAGATGCTGACGAACTCGTCGGTGTAGGTGTTCAGGTAATCGAGGTTGGTCGGCTGCGGAGCGCTGGCCAGCATGAAAATGACGCCCTGGTCCTCGTCCGGTGCCAGTTCCGATTTGGTGAAGTTGAGCAGCACCGGAATCAGGCACAGCACGATCACCGCGAACACCAGCACCACCGGCCGCGTGTTGAGCGTGCCGTGCAGCATGCGCTGGTAGCGGCGCTTGAGACCTTCGAAAATCAGGTCCAGCCGGTGAGCGAGGCCGCTGGGGTTTTCGTCGTGGCGCAGCAGAAAGGCGCACATCATCGGCGACAACGTCAGGGCGACGATGCCGGAGATCACCACCGCACCGGCCAGTGTCAGGGCGAACTCCTTGAACAGCGCCCCGGTGAGGCCGGTCAGGAAGCCGATCGGGGCGTAGACCGCCGCCAGGGTGATGGTCATCGAGACCACCGGCATGGCGATTTCCCGGGCACCTTCAATGGCGGCATCCAGCGGCGTCTTGCCTTCTTCGATGTGACGGTGGATGTTTTCCACCACCACGATGGCGTCGTCCACCACCAGGCCAATGGCCAATACCATCGCCAGCAGGGTCAGCAGGTTGATCGAGTAGCCCATCATCTGCATGAAGAACATCACGCCGATCATCGACAACGGAATGGTCACCACCGGGATCACCACCGAACGCAGCGCACCGAGGAACAGAAACACCACGACGATCACGATCAACACCGCTTCGAACAGGGTTTTCACCACTTCGTCGATCGAGGCCTGGATGAACAGCGTGGCGTCGTAGGCAATTTCACCCTTGAGGTTCGGCGGCAGCTGGGCTTCCAGGTCCGGCATGATCTTGCGCACTTCCTTGATCACGTCCAGCGGGTTGGCGCCGGGCGTTGCCTTGATGCCGATGTACACCGAGGGCGTGCCACCGAAGGAGCTGATGGTGTCGTAGTTTTCCGCGCCCATCTCGACCCGCGCGACATCGCTGAGCAGCACCCGGCTGTCACCGTCGACCTTGAGCGGAATCGCGGCGAAGGCTTCGGCGGATTTGAGCTCGGTGTTGGCGTTGATGCTGGTGACCACGTACTCGCCTTTCACTTCGCCGGCGGCGGAGAGGAAGTTGTACTTGCGCACGGCATCGGTCACATCGCTGGCGCTGAGGCCGAAACCCGCCAGTTTCACCGGGTCCAGCCACAGGCGCATGGCGAATACCTGGTTGCCGAGAATCTCGGCTTCGGCCATGCCTGGCAGGGTCGCCAGTTTTGGCTGAATCACTCGCGACAGGTAATCGGTAATCTGCGGGTTACTCATTTCCTTGCTGAAGAAGCTGATGTACATCAGCGCCGACGCATCGGCGGCTTCCTTGCTCAGTACCGGGTCTTCGGCGTCCTGAGGCAACTGGTTTTTCACTTCGTTGGCCTTGGCCAGCAACTCGGTGAACAAGCGGTCGCTGTTGGAACCGATGCGCGCGTAGATCGAGATCACCGAGAAGTTCTGGCGACTGACCGAGGTCATGTAGTCGATGCCCTCGGCGCTCGCCAGGCTCTGTTGCATCGGTTGGGTGATGTAGCCCTGAATGGTTTCGGCGTTCGCCCCGGGGTACGCGGTGGTCACCGTGATCAGGGCGTTTTCCATTTGCGGGTATTGGCGCAGCGGCAGCTTGCTCCAGGCCTGAAAGCCCAGCAGCACAATCAACAGGCTGACCACGGTGGCGAGCACCGGGCGGCGGATGAACGGGTCGGTAAAAGCCATTGGGGGTTCCTTGATCAGTCAGCGCGCGGCTGACTGTTCTTCTCGGCCAGGGTCTTGTCGTCGCTGATGGCGATGTGCGCACCGTTGTCCAGTTTGATCTGGCCGGCGGTGACCACTTTTTCGCCGTTCTTCACGCCTTTGGTAATCATCACCTGCCCATCGCGTCGCTCGCCGGTTTCGATGAAACGGCGTTCGGCGATCAGGATCGGTTGGCCCTTGTCGTCTTTTTCGATGCTGCCGTCTTCGGTTTTTTTCTGCGCAGCCACGTACAACGAATTACCGTACAGCGTGTACGTGATCGCGCTTTCCGGCACGACGATGCGCGGCTGTGGGTCGGGCAGCATCACCTGCAGGCTGGCGAACATGCCCGGTAACAGTTTGCCGTCGGGGTTGGCCAGGGTCGCGCGGACCTGCATGTTGCGCGTGCTGTTCTCGATTTTCGGGTTGATCGCGCTGATGGTGCCGGGGAAGGTCTGCGCCGGGTAGGCCGCGACGATGATTTCAACCGGCTGGCCGATGGCGATCTTCGGCACCGACTGTTCGGGCACGAAAAAGTCGACGTAGAGACTGCTGAGGTCTTGCAGGGTGGCAATCATGGTGCCGCTGGCAAGATAGTCGCCAACGTCCACCTGCCGAATGCCGATGGTCCCGCTGAAGGGGGCAACGATGCTTTTTTTGCCGAGCGCAGCCTTGAGTTGATTGACCGTGGCTTTGCTTTTTTTCAGCACCGCCGAAAGTCGGTCGAATTCACCTTTGGAAATGGCCTGGCTGCCCACCAGTTGGCTACCGCGACCGTAATCGAGCTGGGCCAGCCCGAGGTCGGCCTGGGCGGTTTCCAGCAAGGCACTTTCCACGGCGCTGTCGAGGCGCAGGAGTGGTTGACCTACCTTGACCTTCTGCCCTGACTCGAACTGCAAATCGATGACGGTGCCGTCGGTTTCAAGGCTCAGGTCCACGCCTTGCAGCGCCTTGAGCGTGCCGACGGTAGGCAGGCGTTCCTGCCACGGTTGCTCGGTAGCAGTAGCCACGGCGACGCTGATCGGCGGTTTCGGCACAGCGAAGCCTTGAATCATCGTGTAGATGGAGAAGGCTTTGTAACCGGCCAGAACCAGCACGATCAGCAAAACAACACCCAACATGATCAGCATGCGGCGACGCAGCATATTTCCACTTCCTTGGAGAAAATCAGGTGAGACAGTCGGGCACATTACCGCGAGTGCACAGGGTATTCCAATCGATGTTTTCGGGGTTTCCCCTAACCTGTAGGAGCCGGCTTGCCGGCGATAGGGCCACAAGATATTGCGGTGATCTTCAGAACGCCATCGCTGGCAAGCCAGCTCCTACAGGGGAAAGCGTTTGCTGAAGGAGCTGCGTCATTACGCCATCAAATGCAGGTGGTTATCCCAGAGCCCCGCAGGCAGTTCGAGGGGTTTTGCAACAAGGTTTGTCTGGCGGCAATCGTAGTACCGGCATCGGCCTTGACCCGAGGTCACGACAAAACCGTCGGCCACCGCACCCACCCCGGCGCAATCGGGAAGCGGCGCATCCAGGCGCACTTCACCGCTGTCCATGTCCCAGATGAAAAAGCGATTGCCCCGTGGCGCCGTCAACGCGACCAGGCGCAAATCACTGTGCACCGCGACGCTGGCGGTGTAATGCCCCATGGCCTGCAACTGATGCTCGGGCACCGGGAACGCCACGAACGGTTGCCCTGGACGCTTGATCGCCAACAGATCCGATGACTCATGGGACGGCCCCATGAATTGTTGACCGGCGACGATGGTGCCATCACTGGCGATCCCCAGGTGCCGCACGCTGTTCATCTGTTGCGCGAGGGTTTCCTTGCTCAGCAATGTACCGTCGCGCTGCATCAGCACCAGGCTTGGTTCCATGGCGTTGAGGTTCATCTCGACGCGGCTTTCAGCCTCGGTGCGAATGCCGCCGTTGGCCACCACCAGGGTTTCGCCATCGGGCATCCACGACACCTGATGCGGGCCGATGCCATGGGTCGAAATCTCGCCGCTGTGCACCAGACGCTCGCCTTCGAACTTGTACACACCGAGCAGGCCGCGACCGGGATCGGACGTGTCGTTCTCGGTGGCGTACAGCCAGTCGCCGCTCTGGTGAATCACCGCGTGACCGTAGAAGTGCCGGTTCGGTTGCGAGGCCACGGTTTGCAGCAGCGTGCCGTCGCGCAGGTCGATCAGGTAACTTTCGGTGCCTGGACGCCGGGCGACGAACAGCGCGATCGGCAGCGTCGGGTGGTTGATGATGTCGTGGCAGCGCTGGCCGACCTGGGTGGCGAACACCCGCGTACCGTCCAGCCGATAACCGACGGCGTAGTGCTTGCCGTCGCCATCGTCCCGCGCCGAGAGCAGCAGCGGGCTCTTGTCCTTTTGCTTGAACAGCGTCCAGCCGCCCAGTGTCACTGCTCCCAGCAGCAAACTACCTAACGTCAGAGTCTGTCGTCGCAGCATGGCACTCGCCCTCATCAGTCACCGTCGTTGGCGTTGAAGCCCAGTTGGATGCCCAGCGCCTTGGCCAGTTCGCCTTCGTGCAGGCGGTGGACGACGTTGAGGCTGTCGTAGATGTCGTTGAGCTGCTGGCGACCGGCGTCGTCGTTGAGCATTTCAGTCAGCGAACGCTGGTTGCTGGCGAACAGTTTCAGGGACGCGGCGTAGGCGGCGTCGATCTTGTCGGCCAAGGGTTTCTGCTCGCTTGGCAGCAAGCCGCGCAGGCCTTTGTTGTCGACGCCTTCCCACACGGTTTTGGCGGCGGCGAGGCTCGCTTCCATGCTCGTCAGGGACGACTGGCTGCGCCACTGGTCAGCCTGGAATGGTTGCGGCACACCCTTGGTCTGGCGGCCCATCGGCGTGCCGAGTTTTTTCTTCAGGCTGTCGAGAGCGGTGACCTGTACACGCAACAGATCGGCAATCGCTTCGTGGGAGTCGGCGTAACGCTGGTTCGGGAATTTGCTCAACTGCGCGAGCATGCCGTCGGTGTTGTTCCAGGTTTGCAGAATCTCTTCGGCCAGCTGTTTCTGACGCTCGCCGATGGCTTTCAGCAGAGGGCAATACTTGGCTTTTTGCGCCTCGTTGGCCACGTCAGGTTTGCTGTCGAACAGGATGTATTCGTAGGCCGAGAGGCCTTGCACCACAACGCTGGATTTGGCCAGGGCGGTGGCATCGATCTGCGGTTGCGCGGTCACCAGTTGCTCGACCTGACGGCCCACCAGGTTTTTCTTGTCCGGCCAGAATTGCACCTGCCAGGCGCGATTGCCTTCGGCCAGCGGCCCGATCAGCAACGGTTGCAGCTCGGCCCAGGCTTTCTGCGCATGCAGGAAATCGGCGCGGGCGGTGTCGAGGTTTTCCTTGCCTTCGCAATAGGCCAGCGCGCTGACGGCCAACTGGCGGTCGGCTTCAACCCAGCGCGTGTAGGTCGGCAGGATCACCGACTTGGCGATGGCCGCCGACGTGACAGCCTGCGGATCCTGCGGTGAGCAGGCGCCGAGGGCGAGTGCGGCAAGGCTGGTGAACAACAACTTGGGACGGAACATTTAGGGCTCCCGCTAAGGAATACGTTTAAAGGGAATTCAAAAACGCCAGCAACGCCGCGCGCTGCTCGGCATTGAAAGACAAAACCTGTTGCTGGGCCGCTTTTGCTTCGCCGCCATGCCAGAGCACGGCTTCGAGCAGATTGCGGGCGCGGCCGTCATGCAAGAACTGGGTGTGGCCACTGACTGCCTGCGTCAGGCCGATGCCCCACAACGGCGGCGTGCGCCAGTCGCGGCCACTGGCCTGGAATTCGCTGCGGTTGTCGGCCAGGCCGTCGCCCATGTCGTGCAGCAGCAGATCGCTGTAAGGGCGAATCACTTGATTGGCCAGTTCAGGTTCTGCCGCGTTGGCGGCGGTGGTGTATTTCGGTGTGTGGCAGGACTGGCATCCAGCCTGGAAAAACAGGCTCTTGCCGGCCAGCACTTGCGGTGTGCCGACATCGCGGCGAGCCGGTACGGCAAGGTTGCGGCTGTAGAACAGCACCAGACGCAGAATGTTATCGCTGACTTCCGGTTCGCCGTCCGGGCCGTTGCCGTTCGGCGCCTGTTTGCAGGCGGTTTGCGCCTCGGTGCAGTCATCAAAGGGTCTCAGGCTGGTCGTGAGGCCCATATCACCAGAAAACGCGTGAACATTCTGTTGATTGAGGTTCGGCTGCCCGGCCTTCCAGCCGAATCGGCCGAGGACAGTTTTCTGCAGGGCGTCATCCCAGACCTGGTTCGGTCGGCCATTGATGCCGTTTTTCTCTTTGGCCTGCGCGGCGGCATTGGCGAGGATCGCTTCTTCCGGGATCGCCTCGAGCAGCCCGAGGCCAATCATCGGCGGGGCGACGCGCGCGGAGAAACGCGTGTCCGGGTGCATCGGGCCGTAGCCGAGTTGGGTGATCTGCAATGTCGGCTTGCGCAACTCGACTTCGGTGCCGTCCTTGAAACGCACCGGCACCGGCGTGTAATCAACCCGAACCTTGCCTTCCGGAACCACGCCGGGCACCGACATGTCCTGGAACTGGCCGCCGTAGACCGGCTCGGGCACGACACCTTGCTGCTCGATGATTTTGGCGTAGGTTGGTGAATCGGGTATCGACAGGCGCACCAGCATCGAAACGGCATTCAATGCATCAGGTGCAGGCGGGTGACCGCGACCGTCCTTGATATGGCAGCCCTGGCAAGCGTTGGTGTTGAACAGTGGGCCGAGGCCGTCGCGGGCCGTGGTGGTCGACGGGGCGATCACCCAGGGGTTGCGGAAGAAGCTGTTGCCGACGCTGAAGTCCACGCGCCGTGACGGCGGCAGGTTGGCGGAGGGCAGGGAAAAGGCGTTCTGATCGGTCTTGCGCACGGTCGCGCTGCCACCGGACCTGGCTTCACCGGGTTCGGCCTGGGTAAAACGCGGGGCGTCATCGCAGGCACTCAGGCCCAGGGCCAGAAACAGTGCGGACAAGCGAAGAGGCAGCGAGGGCATCAGACATCCTGCAAGACGAGCAAAACAAGGGCGCAAAGTCTAACAGGGCAGGGGAGATTGAATAAGAGGAATTATCGTTTGGTTGATGTGGGGCAGGGTTTTCCCGCAAACCACGATCCCCTGTAGGAGCGAAGCTTGCTCGCGAAAGCGGTGTACCAGTCGCCACTGTCGTTGAATGTGACGCCGTCTTCGCGGGCAAGTCGGGTCGCCGCATCGCTCGCTCCTACAGTAGTGAGCGTTCGGCAGGCATGAAAAAGGCGACCCGAAGGTCGCCTTTTTTTCAGCCAGCGTTGATCAGAATTCGTGATCAGCGTTGTCCGGGTTCAGGTCGCTGATGCCCAGCTTGCCAGCGGCAGCTTCGATCGAACCGGTCTGCTTGACCAGCGAAGCGATGGCGTCACGAACGATCTGGTTGCCAGCGGTGTTGCCGGCAGCGATCAACTGGTCGTAGTGCTCACCCTTGTTGGCGTGATCGACAATGACCTGCATCTTGGCTTCGGTCGCAGCCAGGTCGGCTTTCAGCGCGGTGTCGGCCACCGGGTCCGCCTTGGCCACCAGAGAGGACAGGCTGGCGCCGGTCATTTTGGTGCCGTCGACACGGGTGTATTCGCCCAGGTACACGTTACGAATGCCTTTGGCATCGTAGAACTGCGAGTTGTGGGTGTTGTCGCTGAAGCAGTCGTGTTCGTCTTCAGGGGAGTTGGCTTCCAGGGAAACCTTCATGCGCTCGCCCGCCAGTTCGCCCAGGGACAGGCTGCCCATGCCGAACAGCATTTTGCGCAGGCCGGAATCCACAGGTTCCGCTTCCAGGGTGGCGCGGTAGTTGTCGGCCACGTTCGGCTTCCAGTTACCGACCATTTCTTCCAGGTCGCTGACCAGCAGTTGGGTCACGGACTTCAGGTAAGCGCGACGACGATCGTTGTGACCTCCGGTGGCGCCTTTGCCTTCCAGGTAGTCGGAGGCTGGACGGTTGCCGGCGCCAGGGCCGGTGCCGTTCAGGTCCTGGCCCCAGAGCAGGAATTCGATGGCGTGGTAGCCGGTCGCGACGTTGGCCTCGGAACCACCCAGCTCGTTCAGGCTGGCGAGTTTTTCCGGGGTGATGTCTTTGACGTCGATCTTGTCTTCGCCGACCTGAACTTGAGTGTTGGCGATGATGTTGGCGGTCGCGCCCGGGTTACCCAGTGCGTGCTCGTAGGATTTGTCGACGTAGTCGATCAGGCCTTCGTCCAGTGGCCAGGCGTTCACCTGACCTTCCCAGTCGTCGATGATGGTGTTGCCGAAGCGGAACACTTCGCTCTGCAGGTAAGGAACGCGAGCAGCGATCCAGGCAGCCTTGGCGGCTTTCAGGGTGTCGGCGTTCGGCTTCGCGAGGAAGGCGTCGACGGCGGTTTGCAGGGTTTTCGCGGTGGATTCGGCATCGCTGTAAACGGCGAAGACGATGTCGGCGTAATGCGCGACAACGGCTTTGGCAGCGGCTTCGTCGACTTTGCCGGCAGCAGCTGGCGCAGGCGCAGCGGCCGGGGCCGTGGTAGTGGCGGCTGGCGTAGGCGCTGGGGCGGCAGCTTTGTCTTTGCCTTCGCCACAACCGGCGAGGGAAATAGCGATGGCCAACAGACTGGCGGTAGCCAGAGGCATACGAATCATGGCGAACATCCTGCTTCGAGAGGGGGTGGAATGGCGCAGCTAGCGCGCAAAACTGCGACATAATGCAAATCTTTCGCATTATGTGTAAAGAGTTGTTCTTGGAAATATTTCTTATTCAGACAGTGATTGTGTCGCAGATCAAAAGATCGCCGCCTCGTTTCACTCGACAGCTCCTACAGGCGCACGAGGTCCAATGTAGGAGCTGTCGAGTGAAACGAGGCGGCGATCTCTTTTGATTTTTACAAAATAGCCGCGTTGCTGCGCTGGGCCTGCTTGAGATAGGCGCCCAGTTCTCGCGCCGGCAGTGGCTTGCTGTAAAAGTAGCCCTGACCTTCGTGGCAGCCTTCGGAAATGATGTAGGCCTCTTGCTCGATGGTTTCCACCCCCTCTGCAATGACCTGCATGCCAAGGCTCTTGCCCAACTGGATGATGGCCCGAACGATGGTTGCATCGTCGTCGTCATCGAGCAGGTCTTGTACGAAGCTCTTGTCGATCTTGATCTTGTCCAGCGGCAGACTTTTCAGGTAACTCAGCGATGAGTAACCGGTGCCGAAGTCGTCGATGGCGATCAACGCACCGGAGCGACGCAGGCTCAGCAGATGCTGGGCGGCGGTGCTGATGTCTTCCATCAGGCCGGTTTCGGTGACTTCCAGCTCCAGGCTGCGCGGTGGCAGGCGGTACATTTGCAGCAGGTTATTGACCACCCGCGGCAGCTCGGCGTGGTGCAACTGCACCGTGGACAGGTTCACCGCCATGCGCAGGTCGGTGAAGCCCTGGTCATGCCAGTCGCGCAATTGTTTACAGGCCTGATCCAGCACCCATTCGCCAATGGCAATGATGGTGCCGTTCTGCTCGGCCAGCGGGATGAACAGGTCCGGCGGCACCAGCCCGTGTTCGGGATGTTGCCAGCGAATCAATGCTTCGACGCCCACCACCCGATGATCGCGGTAGCTGATCTGCGGCTGGTAGACGAGGTAGAACTGGTCGCGGATCAACGCGTCGCGCAGGTCCTTTTCCAGTTCGCGACGGCGACGCATCTCGGTGTCGACACTGGCGATATAGAACTGGTAGCGGTTGCGCGAGCGAGTCTTGGCCAGGGTCATGGTCTGCTCGGCTTTTTGCAGCAGCTTCTCGGTGCTGTCGCCATCCTCGGGGAACAGGGTGATGCCGATGGTGGCGCGCAGGCGAATCTCTTGATGATCGAGGGCGAATGCCGCTTCCAGGTCATCGAGAATGCTTTGCGCCAGTTCGGCGGCTTCGTAGGGTTGTTCGATATCGGCCTGAACCAGGGCGAACTGATCGCCGCCCAGTCGGGCGAGGGCGCCAAGGCGACCGCTGTGGCCCCGCAGGCGATCAGCCAGCGCCAGCAGCAGTTGGTCACCGGTCTGATAGCTGAATTGTTCGTTGATGCCCTTGAAGTCATCGAGGCCGACACACAACACCGCGACCCGGCGTTGCAGTTTGCCGGCGTCGACGAGGATCTTGTCCAGTTGCTGTTGCAATTGCTGGCGGTTCGGCAGGCCGGTGAGGAAGTCGTACTGGGCCATGCGCAGCAGGCTGTTTTCCGCTTCGTGGCGCAGGTGGGTGTTGCGCTCGATGGACTCGAGCAACTGGTTGGCGGTGTTGATCCAGATGCCCAGTTCGTTTTTCTCGTGGCCCCTGAGCTGTGGAATCTTGTGCTCGCTGGGGCGGTCCGGGTTGATTTCGGTCAGGTGCTCGATGATCCGCGACAGCGGTTTGGTCAGCAGCCAGTGGTAGACCAGATACAGCACCAGCCCCATGGCGAGGGCGCGCAATACCCCGGAAATGAAGATGATCACCGAGCTGACGATGAACCCTTGTCCGTAGGTGGCGGTGTCGAGGGTGATGCTCAGGTCGCCGTAGTACTCGCTGTACGGGCCGCGACCTACCAGTTGAGTGGTGAAGGTGCGTTCCTTGCCGAGGATCAGGTCGGTCAGCCAGCGGCTGTTGGATTGCTGCAACTCGCGGGATTTTTGCGCCAGCATGGCTTCATTGGGGTGGCCGATGGAGGCCTGGCGGACGGCGTCGTCCTGAAACAGGCCTTCGATCACTTGCATACCCATCTCCCGGTCCAGGCTGTAGACGGCCTGGGTCGAGGGGTCGCGGAACATGTCGAGGATGCGCTGGGCATCGCCTGCCACGGCCTGGCGTGTTTTATAGGCATCGAAAACGATCTGCGCGCAGCTCAAGACCACGCCGACGATCAATGCCGACAGGAGCACGACCCGGAGCAACTTCACCGACAAGCTGTTCTTGAGTTCCAGCTTCAAAGAGTCATTCCTTGTTCCGTGCAGGTAGCATCAAGTTGCCATGAGTATTGGCA
Organism: Pseudomonas sp. BF-R-01; assembly: GCF_019946615.1. Taxonomy (NCBI): domain Bacteria; kingdom Pseudomonadati; phylum Pseudomonadota; class Gammaproteobacteria; order Pseudomonadales; family Pseudomonadaceae; genus Pseudomonas; species Pseudomonas sp. BF-R-01. The sequence continues at coordinate 22,472 of NZ_JAGYFX010000033.1, read as the reverse complement.
ATCCGGTGATGGCAGTCAAAGGGACAATCAAACACAGGGGAATTTGCCTGTGGGTTGGCCGAAATGCTGTTGCCTGGAGTATTTGCCCTATTAGTACTGTGTCGGTAGTCGAGTCCTTCAACTTGAGGGGGATTTGGACTTATTTTCCATTTGGTTGATGGTAGACGGGTATGGCGTTGGGGCAAGGGGGGGAAGACTGGTTTCATTATCGGAAATCGACCTTCTCTGGATTCAACTTGTTTCCCTGTAGGAGCCGGCTTGCCGGCGATGGCGGCGTCATGGCGGACCATTTTTTTGGGGTGTACATATCCATTCCTGCGGTAACGGCCGCTTATGGTTTCGCCCTTACGGCGAGTCCCTTTTGTCAAACGCCACAAAAGGAACCAAAAAGTCTTGCCCCAGCGTCCGGCCCCTCGCTTAGGCTCGGCGTTCCCTCGCTCCGGTCCTGCTCCGTGGGCCCGCCGCCATCGGCCATCCATGGCCGGGGGCGGCTAACCCGGCATCCATGCCGGGTTGCCCACTGCGCAGAACCTTCACTCGGCCTCCCGAAGGGGCGCTCAGATCAAAAGCTGAAGGCGAGCTAACGCTCGGCCTGATGAGTGGTGAGAAGCAGGTGTATGCCAGCCTGCTTTTGTAGGAGCCGGCTTGCCGGCGATGACGGCCTGACAGCCAACCTGTTTTCACGGATGTACCCACCCCCTGTAGGAGCCGGCTTGCTGGCGATGGCGTCCTGACAACCAACCTGCTTCCACGACTGTCCCCACCCCCTGTAGGAGCCGGCTTGCTGGCGATGGCGTCCTGACAACCAACCTGCTTCCACGACTGTCCCCGAACCTTGTAGGAGCCGGCTTGCCGGCGATGGCGGCCTGACAACCAACCTGTTTTCACGGCTGTCCCCGAACCTTGTAGGAGCTGGCTTGCTGCGGGCGGCGTTCCGGCGATGGCGGCCTGACAACCGACCCGTTCTACGGGAACACCTGGCTTTGTACGTTTCCAAACCCATAAAAAAACCCGGCAAAAGCCGGGTTTTTTGACTGGCGTCGAGCTTAAGCGGTGAAGGTTTTGCCTTCGAACTGCTCAGCCACGAATTTCCAGTTGACCAGGTTCCAGAACGCTTCGACGTATTTCGGACGAACGTTGCGGTAGTCGATGTAGTAAGCGTGTTCCCAGACGTCGCAGGTCAGCAGCGGGGTGTCGCCGTTGGTCAGCGGGTTGCCGGCGCCGATGGTGCTGGCCAGGGCCAGGGAACCGTCAGCCTTTTTCACCAGCCAGCCCCAACCGGAACCGAAGGTGCCGATGGAAGTCTTGCTGAATTCTTCCTTGAACTTGTCGAACGAACCGAAGGAAGCATTGATGGCTTCAGCCAGTGCGCCGGTTGGTTGACCGCCGGCGTTTGGCGCCAGGCAGTTCCAGTAGAAAGTGTGGTTCCAGACTTGAGCGGCGTTGTTGAAGATACCGCCCGAGGAAGACTTGACGATCTCTTCCAGGGTCTTGCCTTCGAACTCGGTGCCTGGCACCAGGTTGTTCAGGTTCACGACGTAGGTGTTGTGGTGCTTGTCGTGGTGGTATTCCAAGGTTTCCTTGGAAATGTGCGGCTGCAGGGCATCGTGTGCGTAAGGCAGCGGCGGCAATTCGAAAGCCATGATGATTCTCCTAATCAGGTCAGTTGCGGTGAGCGCAAGGCCGATCACGGGCGGCCAGACAAGCGCCGGGGAGTTTGTACTCTTTGCGGCGCATCGAACCGGATCATAGCACCGGGGGTGCGGCATAACCACGCAACAACTGTGTGGAATAGAGGTTCCAGAGCCATTTGGAATATCAGGACGCGATGATCAGTTGGCCGGCTACAGCGAACATCATGACGGCCACCAACAAATCAAGGATCCGCCATGTGCTTGGCCGAGCCAGCCATGGCGCCAACCATGCGGCGCCCAGCGCCAACGTGAAAAACCAAAGCAGCGAAGCGCTGGCCGCGCCGACAACATAAGCCCCGGGCTCGGTTTGTTGCGCACCGAGAGAGCCAATCAGTAAAACGGTATCCAGATAAACATGCGGGTTGAGCAAGGTCACCGCCAGGGCGCTGAGCATCACCGCGCGCAGTGAGCGGACCGTCTGGTTTTCACCCTGTTGCAGGCTTTGCTTCGAGCAGGCCCGGCGCAGCGCAAGGCTGCCGTACCACAGCAGAAACGCCGCGCCGCCCCAGCGAGCGATAGCCAGCAATGTCGGGTTTTGCGCCAGCACGGTCGCCAGACCGAATACACCGGCCGCTACCAGCAACGCGTCGCAGGTCACGCAGAGCGCTGCCACCGGCAGGTGGTGTTCACGTCGCAGGCTCTGGGCCAGCACAAACGCGTTCTGAGTGCCGATCGCCATGATCAGCCCCGCGGCCACCAACAGGCCGTTCACATAGCTTTGCCACATAAGTTTTACTCCGCGTTGGCTGCCAGATCCCGCAACACTTGCAGGGCGCGTTCGGCATCGGCCTGGCCGACGAATAAATGGTCGTGGAAGTAACCGGCGATCACGTTGCAACTGATCCCGGCCTGGCCCAGCGCGGTGGCGAACGCGGCGGTCAGGCCGACGGCTTCCAGGGCCGAATGCACGTTGAGGGTGATCCAGGCTGCGACGTAGTCGAAGCTGAAACCGGCCCGTTCTGCGTGGGAACGTTCCAGAATCACCGTCAGACCTTCCTGCTCGCGAAAGCTGCCGACAATCTCAAGGTTCGATGGCAATTGACCGTCCCGCAGGGTGCAGAACACGTATTCGCCAGCGTTGAGTTGCGGGCTCATGCTGCGTAGCAGTGTTGCCAGTGAAGTTTCGCCAGCCATGTCGGTAATCCTTGTTCAAGAGTTCTTGCCGCGCATTCTCTGCTGCTAACCTGTATAAGAAAAATCAATCATGCTGATCGCTCATTAGGAAAACTGATGTTCGACTATAAATTGCTTTCTGCGTTGGCCGCCGTGATCGAGCAGGCCGGTTTTGAACGTGCCGCAAAGGTGCTTGGCTTGTCGCAATCGGCGATCTCCCAGCGCATCAAACTGCTGGAAGCGCGGGTCGGCCAACCGGTGCTGGTGCGGATGGCGCGACCGGCGCCGACGGAAATCGGCCGGCGTTTGCTCAACCATGTGCAGCAGGTGCGCTTGCTGGAGCGGGACTTGCAAACGCTGGTGCCGGCGCTGGATGAAGAAGGCCTGCCGGAACGTCTGCGCATCGCACTGAACGCTGACAGCCTTGCCACCTGGTGGGCCGAGGCGGTCGGTGACTTTTGTGCCGAGCAACATTTGCTGCTCGACCTGGTGGTCGAAGACCAGACCGTCGGCCTCAAACGCATGCGTGCAGGCGAAGTGGCGGCGTGTGTCTGTGCCAGCGAACGTCCGGTGGCGGGTGCGCGCAGCGTCCTGTTGGGTGCCATGCGTTATCGCGCGCTGGCCAGCCCGGCGTTCATCGCCCGGCATTTTCCGCATGGCGTGCGCGCCGATCAGTTGTCGAAAACGCCGGCGCTGGTCTTTGGCCCGGACGATTTCCTACAGCATCGCTACCTCGCGTCCCTCGGCGTAGACGGCGGTTTCGAACACCATTTATGCCCGTCATCCGAAGGCTTCATTCGCCTGACGGAAGCCGGTCTCGGCTGGGGACTGGTGCCGGAATTGCAGGTGCGCGAGCAACTTGAGCGCGGCGTTCTGGTGGAGCTTTTGCCAGATAAGCCCATCGATGTGCCGCTGTACTGGCATCATTGGCGCAATGGCGGTCAGTTGCTGGGGTTGCTGACCGATCAATTGGTGCGCTCGTCGAAGCAATGGCTGGTGCCGTTGACCTGACCGGCAGCGTCAAGACCTCACGCACTACGCAAAACGAAATATTCGGAGCACTACATGAAGATTCTGGTCACCGGCGCAAGCGGCTTCATCGGCGGGCGCTTTGCGCGTTTCGCCCTGGAGCAGGGCCTGGACGTGCGGGTCAACGGTCGCCGGGCCGAAAGCGTCGAACATCTGGTGCGCCGTGGCGCCGAGTTCATTGCGGGCGACTTGAGTGACCCGCAACTGGCGCGCGATCTGTGTTCCGATGTCGAAGCCGTGGTGCATTGCGCCGGTGCTGTCGGCGTGTGGGGACGTTATCAGGACTTTCATCAAGGCAACGTGCAGGTCACCGAAAACGTGGTCGAAGCCTGCCTGAAGCAACGTGTGCGGCGACTGGTGCATTTGTCCTCGCCGTCGATCTACTTCGACGGCCGCGATCACCTCGGATTGACCGAAGAACAGGTGCCCAAGCGCTTCAAGCATCCCTACGCCGCGACCAAATTCCTGGCCGAGCAAAAGGTCTTCGGCGCCCAGGAGTTCGGCCTCGAAACCCTGGCCCTGCGCCCGCGTTTCGTGACCGGTGCCGGCGACATGAGCATCTTCCCGCGACTGCTGAACATGCAACGCAAAGGTCGCCTGGCAATCATCGGAAACGGTTTGAACAAGGTCGATTTCACCAGCGTGCAAAACCTCAATGAAGCGTTGCTCAGCAGCTTGCTGGCCAGCGGTTCGGCCTTGGGCAAGGCCTACAACATCAGCAACGGCACGCCGATTCCGTTGTGGGACGTGGTCAATTACGTCATGCGCAAAATGGACGTCCCACAGGTGACCCGCTACCGTTCCTACGGCTTGGCCTATGCCGTGGCGGCGCTTAACGAGGGCGCGTGCAAGCTGTGGCCGGGTCGTCCAGAGCCGACCCTGTCGCGCCTGGGCATGCAAGTGATGAACAAAAATTTCACCCTGGACATCAGCCGCGCGCGGCATTATCTGGACTACGACCCGAAGGTCAGTCTCTGGACTGCGCTCGATGAATTCTGCGGCTGGTGGAAGGCTCAGGACATTCACTGACAAATCCCGTTACTGAACGCAGAGTGGGGTTCAGGGTCAATCGATGCGGCTGACGGGTTTATACTTCGCCCCATCAAGCCATCACCGCGTTCCACAAAGGTTGACTCAATGTCCATGCGTAACGATGCCAACGACGACTTCGACGATGTACCGAGCCTGCGTGCCGACAGCCTCGACGATGATGATTTTGTACCCACCGCCCGCACCGCCGTGCATTCGCGCACGCCGCCGGTGGTCAAGGTCAGGGCGGCCAGCACCGGTCCGTTGTGGGCGCTGGTCGGTGCCTTGTTCTTTGCGTTCGCCGGTCTTGCGTGGTGGAGCTTTCAGCAGATCTCGCTGATGGAACAGCAACTGGTGGCGACCCAGGAAAGTTTCGCGCGTATCAGTGAGGATGCAGCGGGGCGCTTGCAGGACATTTCCGGCAAGGTGGTCGCCAGTCAGACCAACGTCACCAGCGACAGCGAAGCGCTGAAACTGCAAATCAGGCAGCTGGAAAGCAAACTCCAGGACCAGAGCAAACAGCAGCAGGGCGTTGCCGGCCAGACGTCGGACCTGGACAAGCGTCTGGCGCAAATGACTGCGCAAACCGCCGATCTGGACAAGCGCCTGGCGCAAGCCACCGCCCAGAACACCGAGCACCAGACCGCCAACACGCAATTGCAGGCCCAGGTCAAAGCCCTGAGCAGCGAACTGGCCGCCCTGAAAAGCGCCCCGGCGGACACTGAAAAATTCGAAGCCCAGCTAAAAAGCCTCGGCGCCGACATCACCGCGCTGAAAAAACAAGGCAACCCGAGCGCCGCCATCGAACGCCTGGAACAAGACCTGATCGTGCTCAAAAGCGAGCAGGACAACCGCCCGGCCGCCGCGTCAGGCCCATCCAGTACCGCCGAGTTCGACGCCTTCCGTAGCCAGGTCACCCGCAACATCAACACCCTTCAGGCGCAGATTCAGAATTTGCAGCAGCAGTTACGGGCCAGGCCTTGAGGCTGAAGGCGCGGTAATGCACTGCAATACCATTTTGCAGACTGCGGTTCGCTGAATATCCATACATGCCCCATTGCCGTCTACGCTCTTCAAACACCGAAGAGAACGAGGGATGCGCAATGGGGTTTTTGCACAGGTTGGCCCTGCTGGGCGGGATGCTGTTGCTGTGCCTGGGGCAGGCGCAAGCCGCCGGCACCGAGAAGGACGACAGCCAGGCCGCCATCGCCTTGCTGGAAAAAGCCCTGGCCTATTACCACGACAATGGCGACAAGGCGTTCGCGGCCTTCAGTCGTCAGGGCGAGTTTGTCGACAAGGACCGCTACGTGTTCGTGCTCGATACCAAAGGCGTGATGCTCGCCAGCGGTGGGCCTTCTTCGGCGTTGATCGGGCGTGATGTATCGGATGTGCTCGGGCCGGATTTGCAGAAAGCCTTCAAGGACGCATTGAAAGTGCCGGAGGGCAATGGCATTCAGCAAGCGGAGTATCGCTGGCAGAACTGGTCCGACGGCAAGGTCGAACGCAAGCATGTGTTCTACCAACGGGTCGGCCAACGGATTCTGGCGGTGGGTTACTACTTGCCAAGGGCGTCGGCGGAGCAGGCGATGGCGTTGCTGAACAAAGCGGCGACCGATCTGGCCAAGGACGAGAAGGGCACGCTCACGTCGATCAACTCGCTCAAGGGCGGTTATTTGCAGGATGACTTGTATGTGTTCGTCGTCGACTTGAATACGCAGCGTTATGTCGCCCATGGCACCAATCTGCGCTTGATCAACACCGATTTCGGCAAGATCAAGGACCCTGAAGGCAAGCCGGTCGGCGAGCCGATCCTGGCGTTGATGGCCGGGCAGGATTATGGCGAATACGCGTATCGGTGGAAAAATCCGGTGACCGGCAAGGTCGAGGACAAGCATGCGTACCTGAAGAAGGTCGGGCATTTTCTGGTGGCTGTGGGGTATTACAGCCCTTGAATCTCTATCACATGGGATGACGTCTTCGCGGGCAAGCCTCGCTCCTACAGATTTGCATGGCTCTTGTAGGAGCGAGGCTTGCCCGCGAAGGCCGCGACTCGATTCAACTACCGAGCCTTGTCTTCCCGCCCACGCAACACCCGGTTCGGCATGGCTATCGCCGCGGCCAACCCAAGCAACGACACCGCCGCACTGACCATCAACAAATGCCGGAAGGTCAGCAGCAGTTCGGCGCGCAAGGCGTTCTGCGCATCCCCCGGCGCGGCGTTCAGGCCATCCAGCAAAACGTTCCCGGAGCTGCCCTCGGCAATCAGCGTCGAACCGGCCAGATGGGCGAAACTCGAGTCTTGCAGCAATGCCAGCAACAACGCCGACATCAATGCCACGCCCACCGCGCCGCCCAGGGAGCGGAACAGGTTGGTGGTGCTGGTCGCCACGCCGATGTCCCGTTGTTCCACCGAATTCTGCGTCCCGACCAATGACGTCGGGAACTGCATGCCGGAGGCGATCCCGCTGAGCACCATGAACAGACTGCTGAGCACCACCGCCTGTGGCGGACTGAACGCCATCCCGAGAATCGAGATCGGCATGAGGAGGGCGCCCGCGAGAATCATCGGTTTATAGCGCCCGGTCACCGAGGTTCGGCGCCCGGCGAAATACGCGCCGATCGGCAAACCCATGGCCAGTGGCAACAGGTGCAGCGCGGCACTGTCGGCCCCGGCGCCGGTCACGCTCTGGAAGCGCAACGGCATCAGCACAATCAACGAAATCGCCTGGAAACTGGTGAAGAAAATCGTGCACCAGCACAGGATCGCATTGCGGTTGGCGAACAGGTGCATCGGCAGCAACGGCTCCCGTGCACGGCGCTCATGCCCGACGAACAACGCCAGGACCACCACCGCACAACCCAGCAAACCCAGCACCTCGGCGCTGCGCCACGAATGCCCCTGGCCGACCTGAGTAATGCCGAGCAACAAGGCGGTCAAACCGATGATCATCAACACGGTGCCGAGGTAATCGATGATCGGTTTGCGCTGCGGCACCGGGAGCCCGACCAAGGTGTGACGGGCGACCAGCCAGGCGCCAAGGCCCAGCGGCAGGTTGATCAGGAACACCCAGCGCCAGGACAGGTACTCGGTCATGTAACCGCCGAGTACCGGCCCGGCGACGCTGGCCACCGCGTACATGCTGCTGAAATAGCCTTGATAACGACCGCGTTCGCGAGGCGGCACGATGTCGCCGATGATCGCCTGGCTGACCGAAATCATCCCGCCGGCGCCAATGCCCTGAAGAATCCGCGCCAGCACCAGTTGCTCCATGCTCTGGGCCATGCCGCAGAAGAACGAAGCAATCGTGAACAGCCCCATGCCGAACAGCATCAACTTGCGCCGACCGTACAGGTCGCCGAGTTTGCCGTAGATCGGCACGGCCACGGTCATCGCCACCATATAGCCGGAAATCACCCAGGCCAGCAGGCTGACATCCTTGAACTGCGCGGAGATGGCGGGCATCGATACAGCGACGATCGTCTGATCCAGCGCCCCGAGAAAGATGGCCAGCATCAGGGCGATCAGCACGCTCCGGATGGCCGGTTTGGGCGTTTCAGGCTGGTTGAGATTGGTCACGGGAAAACCTGCGGGCAGTGAGGGTCCCGCAGGAGGCAAGGGCGAGCGGGGATGCTCGCCAGTGTAAGTCGGTAGCAGGCTATTCGATAGCCTCATACGGAAGTCCGACGTAATTTTCTGCAATGGTTTTCCGACCCGCTTCGGAGCTGACGAAGTAGTCCAGCTCCGACGCGCTGATGCGCTGGCTGAACCCGTCGTGATCGTCAAAGCGGTGCAACATCGAGGTCATCCACCAGGAAAATCGTTCGGCTTTCCAGACCCTGCGCAGGCAGACCTCGGAGTATTTCTCCAGCAAATCGACACGGCCTTCGCGGTAAACCTTCAGCAGGATATTGAACAACGTACTGACGTCGCTGGCCGCCAGGTTCAGGCCTTTGGCGCCGGTCGGCGGGACGATGTGCGCGGCGTCGCCGACCAGAAACATCCGCCCGTATTGCATCGGTTCGACCACGAAACTGCGCAACGGCGCGATGCTTTTTTCGATGGACGGCCCGGTCACCAAAGACTCGGCCAGCGCAGCAGGCAGCCGGGATTTGAGCTCATCCCAGAAGCGTTGATCGGACCAATTCTCGACAGCCTCGTCGGCAGGCACCTGAAGGTAATACCGGGTGCGAGTCGCCGAGCGCATGCTGCACAGGGCAAAACCGCGCTCGTGACGGGCGTAGACCAACTCATCGTGAACCGGTGGCGTGTCGGCAAGAATCCCCAGCCAGCCGAACGGATAAACCCGTTCGAACACCTTCAGGTTCTCGGCGGGAATCGATTGCCGCGCTACACCATGGAAGCCGTCGCAACCGGCGATGTAGTCGCAATCGAGCCGATATGTTTCGCCGTCCTTTTCGAACGTCACGAACGTTTCATCGGTTTTCATACCGTGAGGCACGACGTTGCCGGCTTCATAGATCGTCTGCGCGCCGGCCTCCCGACGAGCGGCCATCAGGTCGCGAGTGACCTCGGTTTGCCCGTAGATCATCACGGTTTTGCCCCCGGTCAGGGCGTGCAGATCGATGTGCACCTGGCGCCCGTCGAGGGCCAGTTCGAAGCCGCCGTGAACCAGTCCTTCGGCGTCCATGCGCTGGCCGACGCCGGCCTGACGCAGCAGCTCTACCATGCCTTGTTCGAGGACACCGGCACGGATTCGCCCGAGCACATAGTCCGGGGTCTGGCGTTCGAGAATGAGGGTGTCGATACCGGCGTTGTGCAGCAATTGGCCGAGCAGCAAACCGGAGGGGCCGGCGCCAATGATGGCGACTTGGGTTTTCAGTGTTTTCATTGTTTTTATGACTCGCAAGCTCCACACGACCTGCGTCGGTGAATTATTTTTATGGATCGAGTGCTTGCATTTTTCACTTGCGGGTCTGTCAATTGAAGGTGAAAACTGAGCCGATAGCTGTACTTTCTGCCAATCGGTGCGATTATCGCCCGTCACTTCCCGAGGCCTGGATTGAAGTTATGAACAAGCCTGCCCTGCCTTCGATACCGGTGTTCAAGCTCTACGGTGAAAGCCTGGACTGGCCGACCCCGGACTTGCTGCACTGTGAAACCATTTCCAAACGCAGCCGCGAACACCAGTGGGAAATCAAACCCCATCGCCACGCCGATTTATGCCAATTACTCTTCGTGTTCAAAGGTCAGGCAGAGCTTGAAATCGAAGGCAAACGTACGCAATTGGGCGAACCGGCGATCCTGGTTCTGCCGCCGTTATCGGTGCACGGTTATCGTTTTTCCGAGGATGTCGAAGGCTTTGTCGTGACCCTCGCCGCGCCGCTGGTCGCCCATCTTCAGGCGCAACTGGGCAACTCGGTGAATGCTCTGGCCCAGGCCGAAAGTTATCCGGCCGGCAACGACAGCGAGTACCTCAACAGTCTGTTTTCTGCGCTGCAAACCGAATACACCGGTCATCAACCGGCCCGGGAAATGCTCATGCATTCGCTGGTCAGCGTGATCATGGTGTGGGTCAGCCGGCAGGCGTTGCAGCGTCGCTCGGCCAGTCAGCGTCCGCAACGTGCGCGGGAATACCTCAACGGGTTTATCCAACTGGTGGAAGAGACGTATCGCCAGCACGTCAAGGTCGAAGACCTGGCGCATCGGCTGGGGATTTCGGTGTCGCACCTCAACGGCACGTGCCGTGAATTGGCGGGACAACCGGCGTTGCAGATCATGCACGAGCGGCAATTGCTGGAGGCCAAGCGTTTGCTGACCTACACCAGCATGACCATTTATGAAATGTCCGATGTGTTGGGGTTTTCCGATCCGACCAACTTCACGCGCCTGTTCCGGCGTCGTGTGGGGATCTCACCCAAGGCGTTTCGCGACCGCTTGAAGGCCGATCAGGACAACGAGGCCTGATCCCCTTCATCACCGGAGGGCGTTGAGGGTCGCGTTGTGGGGAATGCAGCGCTCGAAGTTGCAGCTCGCGTACTCACGGGGCAGGTTTCGCAATTGCTCAACGCGCCACGCCGCGGTGCCGTACAGCGCCAGCGTCACCGCGCAGGTGATGAAAATGGCGAGGTATCTTCTTGTTTTCGTGTTCATGGCGTTGACCTCTGAACGAATACCCTTCGGTACTAAGTTCAGCATAGGTCAGCGGCAGTGAGTTGCCAGTCATGCATTCCCCCCTGTAGGAGCCAGCTTGCTGGCGATGAACGTAAAGGCACCGCGTTCATCCGGTAAGCCCGCGTTATCGTTAACGACCATCGCCGGCAAGCCGGCTCCTACAGGGGGGCGTATCTACAATCCTGCATCCCACTCTGGTTCTTCCGGAAACCGCAGCACCAGAAAATCCAGCACGCTGCGCAATGCCGCCGGCATGTGCTTGCGTGAGGCATACACCGCGTAGATGTTCATCTGGCGCGGTTCGGCCTGGGGCAGCAGGCGGATCAGTTCGCCGCTGTGGATATGCACACCCGCCTGATAGCTCGGCAGCATCGCCACCCCGGCGCCAGCGATTGTTGCGCGCAGCAGGGTGCTCGCTTCGTTGGCGCTGATGTTGCCCTGCACCGGCACCGAGACCGGTTCTCCGTCCTGCTCGAAATGCCACAGGCTTTTGCCGAAGTAGGAGTGGGTCAGGCAGTTGTGCTGGCTCAGGTCTTCCACCCGAATTGGCGTCGGGTGCTCCTGCAGGTAAGCGGGGGCGGCGCAGATCACCGAGCGGCAGACCGTCAGCCGCCGCGCAATGAGGTTCGGGTCCAGGTCATTGCTGGTCCGAATCGCCAGATCGATGCGCTCATCCACCAGGTTCACCGTGCGGTCGAGCATCTGCAGGTCGATGCTGACGCCGGGGTAACGTTTGACGTAGGCGGCCATCGCATCCGCCAATTGCGCCTGGCCGAACGAGGTGCTGACGCTGATCCGCAGAAGGCCGCGCGGCGCATCGTCCGGCTCGCTGACGGCGGCCTGCATGTCCGTGGACAGGTCGAGCATCTGCCGACAGCGCGGCAGGATTTCACTGCCGGCGGCGGTCAGGCTCAATTTACGCGTGGTGCGATGCATCAGGCGCGCGCCGACCCAGTCTTCCAGTTCCGCCAGATACCGCGAAACCACCGGCCGCGACAGGTCCAGGTGGTCGGCGGCGGCCGACTGGCTGCCGAGGTCGACCACCGTGACGAATACGCGCATTGCTTGTAGACGATCCATGATTTGCCCGCTTTCAGAAACAAACTATGTCTAAGCATCGCATTTTTTGTAATGAATAAGGCAACTAAGCTCTGTCCATATTCTGTAGGAGCCGGCTTGCTGCGGGCGGTGTTGATAACGCGTAGTTCCTGGATAAACGCGGCGTCTTCAAATCCATCGCCAGCAAGCCGGCTCCTACACAAAGGGCGTCTATCAAACAACGGAGCAACAGATGATCGGTTTCAACCTCAAGCGTATTTTGCTGGCCACGGCCACCCTCGGTTTCGCGGCCCACGCGGCGGCATCGACGCTGACGCTGGATGTTTACAACCCCGGCGAGAAAGCGATCTTCCCGGTGACGTCGGTGCTGGTCAGCGGCGAGAAAGACGCGATTCTGGTGGACGCGCAATTCGGCAAATCCCAGGCCGAGCAAGTGGTGGAAAAAATCCGCGCCAGCGGCAAGCAACTGACCACCATCTACATCAGCCACGGTGACCCGGATTACTACTTCGGCCTCGACACCCTGACCGCCGCGTTCCCCAACGCCAAGGTGCTCGCCTCGCAACCGACCGTGGACCACATCAAGCAAACCGTCGACGGCAAACTGGCGTTCTGGGGGCCGAAAATGGGGGCCGACGTGCCGGCCAAAACCATCGTGCCGGACGTACTCAAGGGTGACAGCCTGATGCTCGAAGGGCAGAAGTTGCAGGTGGTGGGTCTTGAGGGCAAACAACCGGATCGCACCTTTGTGTGGATCCCGTCGATCAAGGCAGTGGTCGGTGGCGTGGTCGTCGCAGAAAACATTCACGTGTGGATGGCCGATACCCAAACCGCGCAGTCCCACGCTGACTGGCTATCTACGCTGCACTCCATCGAAACCCTGAAACCGCACACCCTCGTGCCGGGTCACTACCTCGGCAAAAGTGCCCGCTCCCTGGCTGCCGTGCAGTTCACCGCGGATTACATCAAAGCCTTTGACGAAGAAACCGCCAAGGCCAAAGACGCCGCCGCGCTGATCGCCGCGATGAAAAAACGCTACCCGAAACTGGGCGAAGAAAGCTCGCTGGAGCTGAGCGCCAAAGTCGCCAAGGGCGAGATGAAGTGGTAACCCGATTCACCCACTCACACTGATCCACACTGGAGAACGTCATGAGCAACATCGCAATCATCGGTGCCACCGGCCGTGCCGGCAGCCAACTGTTGGAAGAAGCCCTGCGTCGTGGTCATAGCGTTACGGCCATCGCGCGCGATACGTCGAAAATCGGCCAGCGTGCCGGGGTGGTCAGCAAGAATGTCGACGTGCTGGATGGCGACGCCTTGCAAGCCGCTGTGACGGGGCATGATGTGGTCATCAGCGCGGCACATTTCGCCACGATTCCCGCCGCTGCCGTTGTGGCGCCGGTGAAGAAGGCCGGGGTGAAACGTCTGCTGGTGGTGGGCGGTGCCGGTTCGCTGTTGCTGCCGGACGGCACCCGCGTCATCGACAGCGAAGGCTTCCCGGCGGAATACAAGGCAGAGGCCAGCGCCGGTGCGTTGTTTCTCGAAAACCTGCGCAAGGAACAGGAACTGGACTGGACCTTCCTGTCGCCCTCGGCGGAGTTTGTCGAAGGTGAGCGTACGGGCACGTTCCGGGTTGGCAAGGATGATTTGCTGGTGAGCGGGGCGGGGCGCAGCTGGATTACGTTTGCTGATTATGCGATTGCGATGTTGGATGAAGTGGACGTGCCGAAGCACTCCCGTCAGCGGTTTACTGTCGGGTATTGATGGCGCGGCTTAAACCTTCGCCGGCAAGCCGGCTCCTACAGGGATTTGCCCTTGTAGGAGCCGGCTTGCCGGCGATGCTTTTGGGCCTTCACCGACTCTGCGCCTGCTCCACCAACCACCCCATCAATTCGCGCAACTTCGGCGAAGGTGCAGGTTTCTCCGGGAATACCAGGTAATACGCCAACCCGGTTTTTACCTTCAATTCAAACGGCATGACCAGCCGCCCGGCACTCAGGTCATCGCCAATCAACGACCAATCGCCAATCGCCACACCTGTCCCCTGAGACGCCATCGACATCGCCAGGTCCAGGGTTTCGAAATGCTGACCCTTGCTGACATTGCTCAGTTGAAGATCCGCCGCTTTCAGCCAGGCATTCCAGTCGCGCTCATCCCGCGTCGGGTGCAGCAGCAAGTGCTGTTGCAGATCCGCCGGTGACTGCAAGGCCTGCGGCCCTTCCAGCATCGGTCGTGAACACACCGGCGTCAGTTGCTCGTCAAATAGCAGATAAGACGTCAGCGCGTTGTCCGGCGGCGCGCCATACATCACCGCCGCGTCGAATTGCTCGCGATGAAAATCCACACCGTGCTTGACCGTGGTGGTCAGCTCCACCGGCACATCCGGACGCTCCCGCTGCCACTGCAACAGGCGCGGCAACAACCAGCGCATCACACAGGTCGGCGCCTTGAGTTGCAGGGTTTCGCGCTTCTCGCCGATCTGCTCCACCGCCTCGTCGATCAAGCCGAAAATCTGCTGCACCCGTGGCAGCCACTCCCGTCCTTCCGCCGTCAAATCCAGGCCGCGGGCCTGGCGAATGAACAGCTCATAACCCAAATGTTCTTCCAGCCCGGCGATCTGTCGACTCACCGCGCCCTGGGTGATGAACAGCTGTTCGGCGGCACGGGTGAAGTTGCAGCACTGCGCGGTAATCAGAAAAGTGTGCAGCGCCGGCAGGGGAGGCAATCGTTTCATTGGGATCCAAGGTATGACGTGAGGACATGGCTAGTATGACTTTTTATCCATTGTTGCGGCTACGTGTCGCCCGTTCCAATGAGGCCATCCCTGGACCTGCCCGCTCATCATAAACACTGCGCAGGCCCGGCGTCTCAAACGAACAAAAAGGGCAAAAGACATGGCGACGTGCGGCGAAGTATTGGTCAAGTTACTCGAAGATTACGGGGTTGAGCAGGTGTTCGGCATCCCCGGGGTTCACACCGTGGAGCTGTATCGCGGGCTGGCCCGTTCGAGCATCAACCACGTCACTCCGCGTCACGAACAGGGCGCTGGTTTCATGGCCGACGGTTATGCACGCACCAGCGGCAAACCGGGTGTGTGCTTCATCATCACCGGCCCGGGCATGACCAACATCACCACCGCCATGGGCCAGGCCTACGCCGATTCGATCCCGATGCTGGTGATCTCCAGCGTGCAGACCCGCAGCCAGTTGGGCGGTGGTCGCGGCAAGCTCCACGAGCTGCCGAACCAGAGCGCATTGGTCGGCGGCGTGGCGGCGTTCTCCCACACCCTGATGTCGGCGTCCGAACTGCCGGGCGTGTTGGCCCGCGCTTTCGCGCTGTTCCAGGCCGGTCGTCCGCGTCCTGTTCACATCGAAATCCCACTGGACGTTCTGGTTGAAGAAGCCGACGACCTGCTCAGCAGCCTGCCGGTCAACATCGACCGCGCCGGTGCTTCGCCAAGCGCGATCAGCCGCATGACCGAACTGCTCGCCGGCGCCAAGCGCCCACTGATTCTCGCTGGTGGCGGTGCCATCGATGCCGCTGCGGAATTGACTGAACTGGCTGAATTGTTGGACGCGCCAGTCGCGCTGACCATCAACGCCAAAGGCATGCTTGAATCCGGCCATCCGCTGTTGATCGGTTCGACCCAGAGCCTGGTCGCGACTCGCGCCCTGGTTGCCGAGGCCGATGTGGTGCTGGCCATCGGCACCGAGCTGGCCGAGACCGACTACGACGTCACTTTCGCCGGTGGTTTCGAAATTCCCGGCAAGCTGCTGCGCGTTGATATCGACCCGGATCAGACCGTGCGCAACTACCCGCCGCACATCGCACTGGTGGCCGATTCGCGCAACGCTGCCCAAGCCTTGCTGAGCGCGTTGTCCCACAAATCGCTGGCCGAGCGCCGCAACGATTGGGGCCAGGTCCGCGCCGCACGTCTGCGCGAAGACCTCGCCGCCACTTGGGACGCGCCGACTCTGGCCCAGACCCGTTTCCTCGAAACCGTCCTGCACGAATTGCCGAACGCGGTGTTCGTCGGTGACTCGACCCAACCGGTGTACACCGGCAACCTGACCTTCAACCCGGAGCGCCCGCGCCGCTGGTTCAACTCGTCCACCGGCTACGGCACCCTCGGTTACGCCTTGCCGGCAGCGATTGGCGCCTGGCTCGGCGGTAGCGTTGAAAACGGCGCACGTCCTCCAGTGGTGTGCCTGATCGGCGACGGCGGCCTGCAATTCACCCTGCCGGAACTGGCCAGCGCCGTTGAAGCGCGTACTCCGGTGATCGTCCTGCTGTGGAACAACCAGGGCTACGAAGAGATCAAGAAATACATGGTCAACCGCGCCATCGAGCCGGTCGGCGTAGACATCTACACCCCGGACTTCATCGGTGTCGCCAAGGCATTGGGCTGTGCGGCCGAAGCGGTCGACGGTGTCGAGCAACTGCGCGGTGCATTGCGCTGCGCGGCTGATCGCCAGGGCCCGACCCTGATTGAAATCGATCAGACTGTGTGGATGAAGGCGGTGTCGAAATGACTTTCCCCACCACGCTTGACGGTCTGTTCATTGACGGAAAATGGTCGGCGGGCAGCGAACACCTGCGCGTGATCAACCCGGCCACCGAAGCGTTGCTGACCACCGTGAATGGCGGCGATGCACACGCCGTTGATCAAGCCGCGAACGCAGCGACCGAAGCCTTCAAGGCCTGGTCGCAAACCACCGGTGCCGAGCGCGGTGCCATCCTGCGCAAAATCGCTGCGGGCGTGCAGGCCGGTCGCGACAAGTTGATGCACTTGCAGTCGAGCAACAACGGCAAACCGTTGTTCGAAGCGGCCATCGACGTCGATGACGTGATCGCTACGTTCGAGTACTACGCAGGCCTGGCCGAAGGCCTCGACGCCAAACAGGACAGCAACGTCGAGCTGCCCACCGACGACTTCAGCGCCCGTGTGCGCCGTGAGCCGTGTGGTGTGGTCGGCCTGATCGTGCCGTGGAATTTCCCGATGGTCACCACCGCCTGGAAACTCGCCCCGGCCCTGGCCGCCGGTTGCTGTGTGGTGCTCAAGCCTTCCGAAGTGACGCCGCTGCCGGAGCTGGAACTGGCGGCGATCATCGCCGAGGCCGGTTTGCCGAAGGGCGTGTTCAACGTGGTCTGCGGCACCGGTCTGGCGGTCGGCGCGCCGATGTCGGCGGACCCGCGCATCGCCAAGATTTCCTTCACCGGCAGCAATGCGGTCGGCGTGCAGGTGATGCAGCGCGCGGCAGAAACCGTGAAGGGCGTGAGCCTGGAACTGGGCGGCAAATCCTCGCTGCTGGTGCTGGCCGATGCCGACATTGAACTGGCCGTGGAAGTGGCCTGTGGCGGTGGTTTCTTCAACGCCGGGCAGATGTGTTCCGCCACCAGCCGCGTGCTGGTCGCCGATGAGCTGGCCGACGAATTCCTCCTGCGCCTGAAGGCGCGTACTGAAGCCATCCGCGTGGCCGACCCGTTCGACCCGAACGTGGAAATGGGCGCACTGGTCAATCAGGCGCAATACCAACGCGTGCTCGGCCATATCGACCGCGGTTTGAGTGCTGGCGCCAAGCTGATCTGCGGCGGCAATCGCCCCGCAGACTTGCCGCGCGGTTATTTTTTGCAGCCGACGATTTTCACCGAAGTGCCCCTCGACAGTGCGCTGTGGTGTGAAGAGATTTTCGGCCCGGTGATCTGCGTGCGCAGTTTCGCCACCGAAGCCGAGGCGATTGCCCTGGCCAACGACAGCCAGTTCGGCTTGGTGGCCAGCGTGGTGACGCGCAACGCCGAGGCGGCGGATCGGGTTGCCAACGCCTTGCAGGCGGGGCTTGTGTGGATCAACGCGCCGCAAGTGATCTTCCCGCAGACCGCCTGGGGCGGCTACAAGCAGAGCAGCATCGGCCGCGAATTGGGGCCATGGGGCTTGCAGGCTTTCCAGGAAATCAAACACGTGATTCGCGCCGTCTGACGCGTATCTCTGTAGGAGCGAGACCGGCTTGCCGGCGATGGACGTCAACGATAACGCGGGGAGTCAGAAAACCCGCGTCGTTCATGCACTTTTCGCGAGCAGGCTCGCTCCTACATGAGGCATGCGCTGGCGTCATGGCTTCAATGAATTTTTATCGATAGTCAGGTGTTTTACACGACCTCAGGATGAACTCACTGGTTCAGCCAAGCCCCCGAAAATACGGGGGATAACACTGATCCGGCCGCGCGGATGCAACAGTTTCGACCTGCCTTATACCTACAAAAACAAAGGGAGTCCGTAATGGGCGAGCATGATCTGAACAGACGTCAATTCATCAAAACCGTAGGCGTGGCCTCGGTTGCCGCGGCAGCCATGAGCTTGCCCTTCGTCAAGGCCAATGCCAGCGACACGCGCTTCCAGGGCAAGACCCTGCGCCTGCTGACCTGGTCCGATGACACAGGCCTGGCTGCACTGCGCAACATCGCCGCAACGTTCGAAGACAAGTACGGCTGCAAGGTCATCGCTGACCGCACCGGCAGTACTTCGGAAATGGTCGCCAAACTCAAGGCCGGCGGTGATCGTCCGCAATACGACATCATCACCCTGGCGGGCGTTGGCGCCGAAGGTCTGGCCGCCGCCAACCTGCTGGAAAAACCCGACCTCAATCGCATCCCCAACCTGGTGGATGTCCCGGAGAAATACCGCACCGGCGCCAATGGCCACGGGATCGGTTACCTGCTCTGGTGCAACAGCCTGGTCTACAGCACCCGTACCATCAAGGAAGCACCGGACAGTTACGCCGCCCTGTGGGACGCCGAGCTGTCGCCGAACATCTTCCTGCCGCCGCCTAACTGGACCGAAGCGATGGACCTGATCATCATCGCCGCCAAACTGGCCGGTGGTGACGAACACAACATCGAACCCGGCTTCAAGAAACTCGCCGAGCTGAAGGATCGTGTGGTGACCCTGGGTGAAAACCCGAACCAGATCGCCGAGCTGTTCCGCACCGGTTCCCTGGACATGGGCGGCTTGTACGCACCGGCCTTCTTCCCGAAACAGATCCGCGATCCGGCCTACGGCCTGGGCGCCACGTTCGGCATGAAAGAAGGTTTCTACACCGACCTGATGCTGTCGGTGATGCCGAAAAACCGTCCGGGCGATACCGACCTGACCTACGCGTTCATCAACCACTCTCTGGACCCGCTGGTGCAGGGCAAGATGGCTGAGGACATTTACAACGGCCCGGTCAACGCCAAGGCGATCATCTCCGCCGAAGCGCGCAAGAGCCCGTACATCCTCACGCCTGAGCAGATTGCCGAGAAGGCGATCATGCACGACAACGCCTTCCTGGCCTCCGTGCATGACCAATGGATTCGTCGCTACACGGAAATCTTTTCTTCCTGATCTGAATCGCAGGGAGGTTCTTCGAACCTCATCGCTGGCAAGCCAGCTCCTACAAATGCAGCGCTAAGCCCTGTAGGAGCCGGCTTGCCGGCGATCGAGTGCGCAGCACTCGCCAGGATCTTCCATTGACGAGACCCTTGCTATGGAACACCAACCTCTGACTCATCCGGTCGATGCAGCTCCTGTGCGCGCCAATCGGGGTGTTTCGCCGACGACCCGCGCCTGGTTTTTTCTGACGCCGTCGATGCTGTTTCTCGGCGTGCTGATTGCCGCCAGCCTGCTGGTGCTGCGCATGAGCGTCGGCACCAAAGGCGCGGAATGGACCGGGTTCAGCCTGGCCAGCTACGCCCAATTGCTGGAACCGTATTACCTCAAATCCTTGCTGCTGACCTTGCGCCTGGCGCTGATCAGCGCAGTGATCGCCGTGGTGCTGGCGATCCCGGTGGCCTACACCATGTCGCGCCTGACGTCGCCGTTTGTGCGCAGGATCTTCCTCGCTGCGGTGCTGCTGCCATTGCTGGTCAACCTGCTGCTGCAAAGCTACGGCTGGCTGGTGATTCTCGGCCCGGGCGGCATGCTCAATCAGGCACTGATGGGCCTGGGCCTGATCAAGCGCCCGATCATGTTGCTGTACAACCAGAACGGCGTACTGATGGGCCTGGTGCAAACCGCGTTCCCGTTGGCCGTGCTGCCGATCGCCAGCGCCATGCGCGGCGTCGCCCGCACTTACGAAGAGGCCGCCGCCACGCTGGGCGCCAGTCGCTTTCAGGTGTTCCTCCAGGTGGTTCTGCCGATGAGTTTTCCGGGGATCATCACCGGCGCGACACTGGTTTTCGCTTACAACGCCAGCAGCTTCGTGGTGCCGTTGCTGCTGGGTGGCCGACGCGTGCCGATGCTGGCGGTGATGGTCCATGACCAGATCGCCCCGCTGATGAACTGGCCCGCCGCGTCCGCCGCCGGTGTGGTGCTGATTGTCACCACGCTTGCGATCATGACTTTGTCCGAATACATCACTGGCCGTCGTCGGCGCATGCTGGAGGCTTCGCAATGAGCTCTGTGATCAAGAAGCGTTATTCGCTGCTGCCAGGCGAAACCGGCAAGTTTGCCGGCATCCTCTCGGGGTTCATTTTGCTGCTGGCGGTGTTGCCGATCCTGACCATGATCGTCATGTCGTTCAGCGGTTCGTCGAACCTCGACTTCCCGCCGAGCAGCTACAGCCTGCAATGGTACAAGGCTGCCTGGCACACCTTCGTGTCGCCGGACGCGAGTGATGTGCTGAGCCTCGGCAAAGCCATGACCACCAGCCTGATGGTGTCGTGCCTGACCATGGTCTTCGCCACGATCATCGCGGTGCCGGCGGCTTATGCGCTGACCCGTTGCGAGTTCCGCGGCAAGGCGGTGGCGCTGCAACTGATGTCGCTGCCGCTGGTGTTTCCGATGGTGGTATTGGGCCTGGCATTGCTGCTGGTGTTCGACAGCCTGCCGTTCCAGATGACCACCTCGCGGCTGGTGATCGCTCACGTGATCCTGGCGCTGCCGTTCGTGGTGAAAAACTGCACGGCGGCAATGCTCTCCATCGGCAGCGAAGTTGAAGAGGCCGCACAAATGCTCGGTGCTTCGCCAACGCGGGCGATCATCGATGTGGTGGTGCCGCTGATGAAATCGGGGATTCTGGCGGGGATGCTGCTGGCGTTCATCGTCTCGTTCAACGAATTCACCGTGACCTATTTCCTTTACACCATCGACGTGATGACCGTGCCGATCTGGATGTACAGCCGCACCGTGTCCTCGCTCGACCCTACCGTATTTTCGTTTGCCGTGCTGATCGTGCTGATCGACTTCGTCCTGATCTGGGCGTTGGAGAAGCTGGTCGGTGAAGGTGGCGTTTCGTTCTGATTCTTGAGGTGATTCATATGTCTGGTCTGATTCTGGAAAACGTCGAGAAACATTACGGCTCGGCCTGCGCGGTAAAGGATGTGAACCTGCATTTGCCGGAAGGCAAGCTGGTGTGTTTCCTCGGCCCTTCGGGCTGCGGTAAAACCACCTTGCTGCGGATGATCGCCGGCCTCGAAACCCTGACCGGCGGCGAGATTCGCCTGGACGGTGAAGACATCGGTCAAACCCCGGCGCATCTGCGTAATTTCGGCATGGTGTTTCAATCGTTGGCGCTGTTTCCGCACATGACCGTTGGGGAAAACATCGCCTATCCGCTGAAACTGCGCGGGGTCAGCAAGGCTGATCAGCACAAGCGCGTAGTGGAATTGCTGGAACTGATCCAGTTGCAGGAAATGATTGACCGCCCGGTGGCGAAACTGTCTGGCGGTCAACGTCAGCGTGTGGCGATTGCCCGGGCGATTGCCAACCACCCGAAAATCCTCCTGCTGGACGAACCGCTGTCGGCGCTGGACGCCAAGCTGCGCGAGTCGATGCAGGTGGAAATCCGTCAGCTGCAACAACGCCTGAACATCACCACCATCATGGTCACCCACGACCAGCGTGAGGCGATGACCATGGCCGATATCGTCGTGGTACTGGGTGAGCATCGCGTGCAGCAAGTGGGCACGCCGATCGAGATCTATCGTCATCCGGCCAACGAGTTTGTCGCGGACTTCATCGGTTCGGGCAACATCTTCCCGGCGACCGCGCTGGGTAACGGCCAGGTCAGCCTGCCGGGGGGCGATGCGCTGCAAGTGCCGATCTGCACGAGCATTGCGGCGGGAGAGAGGGTCAAGATGCTGATCCGCCCTGAGGACCTGCAACTGTCGCATCCGCAGGCGACGGCGGGGAATCGCTTGTTGGGCACCGTGACGTTCGTGCGTGATATCGGCGCGACGATCGAGACGACCGTGGAGTGTTCCGGGGTGTCGTTTACCGCGTTGAGCACGCCGTGCCAGGGGTTCGGGTTGAGCATTGGCAACCCGGTGTCGGTGACGTTGCCGGCAGAAGCTTGCCGAGTACTCGGCGCGTAAAAAGCGCACCCCCTGTAGGAGCGAGGCTTGCCCGCGAAGAAGGCAGCGCGGTACTTCTGGAAAAC